>NZ_JAFEVQ010000011.1:0-121800 GCF_020882855.1 Curtobacterium sp. GD1
CCGCTCCCCCGCGACTACGCCGCCCTCGGTGTCGAACACCTCGACCGAACCGTGGTGCGCCGCGACGATGCCCGAGACGATCGCGAGCCCGAGGCCCGAGCCGCCGGTGTCCCGTGCGCGCGAGGTGTCGGCACGCCAGAAGCGCTGGAAGATCTTGTCGCGCAGCTGCGGCGGGATGCCCTCGCCGTGGTCGATCACGTCGATGTGCGCCATCCCACGCTCGTCGTCCACGCCGATGCCGATCTCGATCGGGTCGTCGTGCTCCGTGAAACGCATGGCGTTGCCCATGAGGTTCGTCACGATCTGGCGGATCTTGTTCTCCTCCGCCAGGACGATCGGCGGCCGCTTCGGCAGCACGACGGTGGGCAGCGGCGTGGTCTCGTCGGTGGGGGCAGCCGTGCCGTCGACACCCATCGCGCGGGTGCGGCGGGCGCGGAGTCGCGCGATCGTCTGGCGCGAGAACGCGATGGGGCCGGTTGTGTTCGCGGACGTCGGCGATGCCGGGGGGCCGTCGCCGGAACCGGGGGCCGAGGCAGGAGCTGACGCCGGACGGACCGCGTGCGGCACGCTCTCGCCGGTCACCGAGTCCTCGACGAGCACCTGGATCTCGCGGTCGGGGTTCGACGCCATCGTGTCGAGCGCGGAGTCACGGGCGATGGCGACGAGGTCGACCGGGCCGAGCTCGAGCGGCTTCGACTCGTCGATGCGGGCGAGCTGCAGCAGGTCCTGCACGAGGAGGCCCATGCGCTGGGCTTCCTTCTCGATGCGCTCCATCGCCTGGGCGACGTCCTCTTCCTTGCGGAGCGCGCCCATCCGGTAGAGCTCGGCGTACCCGCGGAGCGACACGAGGGGCGTGCGGAGCTCGTGGGAGGCGTCCCCGACGAACCGACGCATCTGGTCGATGGTGCGCTGCCGGTCCTCGAACGCGGAGTCGATGCGCTCGAGCATGGAGTTGAGGGACCGGTTCAGTCGACCGACCTCGGTGTTGGGGGTGTCGGCTTCGAGGCGCTGGTTGAAGTCACCGGCGGCGAACCGGGCGGCGGTGTCCTCGACGTCGCGCAGGGGGTCGAACGTCGCCGTCACGAGGAGCCGCGTGAGCATGGCGCCGAGCAGGATCACCGAGGCACCGAAGCTCAGGAAGATGGCGGTGAATCGCAGGACGGTCTGGTCGGTGTCGGCGCTCGACACCGCGACCAGGACGTACCCGGCCTGCGTGGTGCCGGTCGACTGGTCTTGCAGGGACGCCGGGATGACCTGCGCACGCCACTCGTGGTTGTGCTGGCTGTCGTACAGCGAGAAGCGAGAACTGGTCTGCGCCGCGGAGGAGAAGTCGAGCTCGTGGATGTCGGGGCGGCTCGACGCCGGGGTCTGGCAGATCTGCTTGCCGGCGGAGTCGTAGGCGGCGACGTATGCGCTCTGCGAGAGGACGACGGAGAGCTTGCAGTACTGCTCACCGTCGCTGATGTTCTGACCCTCGAGCTGTTCCGTCGTCTGACGGACGTTGTTGTCCAGCTGGGCCATGAGGTACGTCGACAGCACCGTCATCGTGCCGAGCCCCGCGACGAGCAGTCCGAGCGCCACCAGGAGCACCGTGATCCCGGTGATCTTGGTGCGCAGGGAGATCCCGTCCCACCAGCGGCTCATTCGCGTGTGCATGCTGCCCCAACGATAGACAGCGGTCGCCCGGTGAAACCGGACGACCGCCGTGAAGACGAACCCCGAGGGATCGGGGAGACCTACGAGGCCTTGGACGCCTTGAGCATGTAGCCGAACCCGCGCTTGGTCTGGATGATCGGCTCGGCCGAGTACTGGTCGAGCTTGCGGCGCAGGTAGGAGATGTAGGACTCGACGATGCCGGCGTCGCCGTTGAAGTCGTACTCCCACACGTGGTCGAGGATCTGCGCCTTCGACAGCACGCGGTTCGGGTTGAGCATGAGGTAGCGGAGCAGCTTGAACTCGGTCGGGGAGAGCTCGATCTGCGCGTCGCCGATCGTGACCTCGTGCGTGTCCTGGTCCATCGTGAGCTCGCCGGCGCGGATGATCGCGTCTTCCTCGTCGTTCATCGTGCGACGGAGGATCGCCTTGATGCGGGCGACGATCTCGTCGAGTGAGAACGGCTTCGTGACGTAGTCGTCGCCGCCGACGGTGAGGCCGGTGATCTTGTCCTCGGTGTCGTCCTTGGCGGTGAGGAACAGGATCGGGGAGGTGTAGCCCGACGACCGCAGGCGCTTGGTGACGCCGAAGCCGTTCATGTCGGGCAGCATGACGTCGAGGATGATCAGGTCCGGCTCTTCCTCGAGCACGGCGGAGATCGCCTGTGCTCCGTTCCCCACCGCGCGCACGGCGAAGCCGGCGAAACGCAGCGAGGTCGTCAGGAGGTCGCGGATGTTCGGCTCGTCGTCGACGATCAGGATCTTGGGGCCATCGCTCATGGTCCTATCTTCTGACCGTTCCCTAGTGGTTTCCTGAGAGCGGTTGGTGCGTCAGCCCACGACCGCCTGGACCTGGTCGGCGTCGAGGATCGTGTAGGAGTACCCCTGCTCCGCGAGGAACCGCTGCCGGTTCTGCGCGAAGTCCTGGTCGACGGTGTCCCGCGTGACGAGCGTGTAGAACGACGCGGGCAGCCCGTCCTTGTTCGGGCGGAGGAGTCGGCCGAGTCGCTGGGCCTCTTCCTGGCGGGATCCGAACGAGCCGGACACCTGGATCGCCACCGTCGCGTCGGGCAGGTCGACCGAGAAGTTCGCGACCTTCGAGACGACGAGCACGTCGATCGACCCCTCGCGGAAGGCCTGGTAGAGCCGCTCCCGCTCGTCGACGGGGGTCGAGCCGGTGATCTCGGCGGCGTCCAGGGACTCGGCGAGCGAGTCGAGCTGGTCGATGTACTGCCCGATCACGAGGATCTGCTCGCCGCGGTGCTTCTCGATGAGCTCGCGCACCACCGGGGTCTTCGCCGGCGAGGTCGCCGCGAGCCGGTACCGCTCGTCGTCGCTGGACGCCGCGTACTCGAGGCGGTCCTGGTGCGGCAGGTCGATGCGCACCTCGTAGCAGGCGGCGGGGGAGATGTACCCCTGCGCCTCGATCTCCTTCCACGGGGCGTCGTAGCGCTTCGGCCCGATGAGCGAGAAGACGTCGCCCTCGCGCCCGTCCTCGCGCACGAGGGTCGCCGTGAGCCCGAGTCGCCGCCGGGCCTGGAGGTCGGCGGTGAGCTTGAACACCGGCGCCGGCAGCAGGTGCACCTCGTCGTAGACGATGAGTCCCCAGTCGAGGGCGTCGAGGAGCGACAGGTGCGTGTACTCGCCCTTCCGACGGGCGGTGAGGATCTGGTACGTCGCGATCGTGACCGGACGGATCTCCTTCACGCTGCCCGAGTACTCGCCGATCTCGTCCTCGGTGAGGGTGGTCCGGCGCAGCAGCTCGGATCGCCACTGCCGGGCCGAGACGGTGTTCGTCACGAGGATGAGCGTCGTCGCCTTGACCGTCGCCATCGCCCCGGCGCCCACGAGCGTCTTGCCGGCACCACAGGGCAGCACGACGACGCCGGAGCCCTGCGCGAAGAACGTGTCGACCGCCTGTTCCTGGTAGGGACGCAGGTGCCAGTCGTCGGTGTCGAGGTCGATCGGGTGCGGCTGCCCGGGCGTGTACCCGGCGAGGTCTTCGGCCGGCCAGCCGAGCTTCACGAGCTCCTGCTTGATCTGCCCGCGTGCCCACGGGAGCAGCTCGACCTCTTCCGGGGAGCGCATGTCGCCCAGCAGCGGCTTGATCCGCTTCGAGCGGATGACCTCGGCGAGGACCGTGGGCTCGGACGCGGTGAGGAGCAGGACCGGCTGGCGCTCGAGCTCTTCGGCCGGGGAGTTCGCGATCGCCGGCGCGTCCGGACGCTCTTCGCGCCGGATGACGAGTCGGCCGTACCGTGCCACGGTGTCGCGGATGTCCACCGTGACGCTCTGCGGGACGGGGAACTTCGCGAAGTGCTCGAGCGTGTGGATCATGCTCTCGGCGTCGTGCCCGGCCGCCCGCGCGTTCCACAGGCCGAGTCGGGTGATGCGGTACGTGTGCACGTGTTCCGGCGCGCGTTCGAGCTCGGCGAACACCGCGAGGTCGTGCCGTGCGTCCTCAGCGTCGGGGTGCGCCACCTCGAGGAGCACGGTGCGGTCGCTCTGCACGATCAGCGGTCCGTTCATGACGGATCAGCCTAGGCCGCTCGGCTGCGAACCAGCGCGGATCGGCTCACCTGTGGATCAGGCGTCGCTCTCCACAGCCACCACGAGGGAGAGCGGGAGCGTCCGCTCGACGTCGACGGCCGTGTCGCGTCCCCGCACGCGTCCGGCGGCGACCGAGGTCGGCACGATCGAGAACGGCCGCTCGGAGCCGTCCGGCATGCGCACCGTCAGGCGGATCGGCGTGCGACCCCGGACGGCGAGGTCGATCTGCCGCCCCAGCCACTCCTGCTCGGGCTCGGCCTCGCCGCGCTCGGTGGTGACGCGGAGCCGTTCCACGAGTGCGTGCGCCGCCTGCTCCGGGTTGCGTCCGGTGGTGCGTCGACGGCCTGGAGGAACGGATCCCGTCGCGGGGCGGGCTGCGGCCGTCAGGACGGCCGGGTAGCGCTGGTCCTCGAGCGCCGTGTGGACGACGTGCGGCGGGTAGCGGGTCAGCAGGGTGGTCAGGTCGCTGCGCTCCCACGCCAGCTGCCGGAGCTCGGCGTCCACCCCGATGAGGTCGAGCTGGTCGGGCGTACCGTGCACGCGGGCCCCGACCCCGTCGGCGCCGACGTCGACCACGATGCTGCCGTCCCGCGAGGACACCTGGTCGACGAGGTAGGAGAGCGGCTGCGGCAGGCCCGTCGCGGACAGCCGTTCCAGCAGCGCGACGACGTCCTGCCGGGTGTGGCCGGCCCGGAACGCGCGGCGGAGCGAGTCCTCGGAGATGCGGTACCGGGCGGCGAGACCCGGTGCCTCGAGCACGGCGACGGTCCGGAGCGCGGCGTCGTCGACCGGCGCGAGCGGTCCCGGTGCGATGACCGTGAGGTCGTGCTGCAGGTACACGGCGTCGACCGTGCGGGGGAGGTCCTCCGCAGCGGGGGCCGGGTCCCCGTCCAGCAGTGCACGGCCGGTGCTCGTCACGCGGCCGTCGACCGTGAGCCCGAGTGCGGCCGCGGTGCCCGCGACGTCGAGCAGCACCGCGTCGAGCCAGCGCGAGCCCGCCGGGTACGCCCACCGGCCGGCCGACACGAGGTCGCGCAGGTCGTCGCCGGCCACGTCGAGCACGCTCCGGACGGCGGGGTCGAGTGCGTCCCGCCATGCCGACACCAGCGTCGACCAGCGGTCCGGCCAGCTCGCGACGAGCCAGGCGTCGCCCGCCGCCGTGGTCGCCCACGTCCCGTTGCCCGTGTCCGCGAACCCGATCCGTTCGAGCAGCGCCAGGCGGCCGGGGACCACGACGGGGTCCGCGCCGGCACGCTCGCCGAGCGTCTTCGCGAGCGGGGTGCCGATGCCGCCCTTCACGAGCTCGCGCACCGCGCCCTCGGACACCGCCCGGAGGAGTTCGGCGAGCACGGTCATCGTCGCGAAGGCGTGCTCCGCGCCGGTCGTCCGGGCGCGCTCGTCGTCGCCCGTCTCGTCCACCGGAGTGCCGGGGCGGGGGTGATCCGCGCCTCCTGGGAGACCGGCGATCTCGTCGTGGGCGGCCAGCCGGGCCGACACCGCGTCGTCGACGCCGCCGTCCTCGTCCGCCAGACCGAGCGCGACCGCCGGGGCGAGGTCGTCGGCGGAGCCCGCGCCGTCACGCAGTGCGAGCAGCGTCCGACGGGGCAGGTGCTCGATCGCGGCGTCGACCGCGTCGTCGGTGCGGAGCGCCTCGGCGAGGTCGAAGAAGTCCGAGATGCGCAGCGGGCCGGTCTCGGCGAGGACCGCCGCGGGGAGCCGGCGCGCCACGACGAGCCGTTCGAGGGCGTCGTCCGGCATCGCCCGGAGCCGGGCGGCGAGGTCTGCGGTGGTCGTCATCGTCCGCCGCGCTCGTCCGACGCGGTCCTCAGCGCGCCGTCCGGTTCGCTCGGGCCCGACGGGTCCAGGTGATGCCGAGGAGGGTGAACACGAGCACCATGCCGATCGGGAAGCCGACCAGCGGGATCGCCATGATCACGGGCCAGGGCATCGATCCCTGGGCGCTGGGGACGGTCAGCCACATCACGATCATGGCGGCCATGCAGAGGAAGGCGGCGATGAAGATCCCGCCGACCATGAACGCGAGGGCGCGTTCGGTACGATTGAACGTCACCGGGGGTTCCGCGGAGTCCTGCGTGTTCCCGGTGGACCGGGTCGGGTTGGCCATCGACCCAGGATATCCGACGCACCACGGCCGTTCCACGATCACGAGGAGACCGACGAATGCCCACCGGCAAGGTCAAGTTCTACGACGACCAGAAGGGGTTCGGGTTCATCACCGGCGACGACGGCGAACCCGTCTTCCTGCACGCGTCCTCGCTCCCCGACGGCGTCACGTCGGTGAAGGCCGGTTCGCGGCTCGAGTACGGCGTCGTCCAGGGGAAGAAGGGGTCGCAGGCGCTGTCCGTGCGGCTCCTCGACCCGCAGCCGTCCCTCGCGAAGATGTCGCGACGATCGGCGGACGACATGGCCGTGATCGTCGAGGACCTCGTGAAGGAGCTCGACCGGATCAGCGGGGACTTCCGGCACGGTCGGTACCCGAAGAACGGCACCCGAATCGCTGCGATCCTGCGGCACGTCGCTGACCAGTTGGACGCGTGATGACCGATACCTCCCCTGTTGCTCCTGCCCCTTCCGAGGACCTCACCGCGCTCGCCCGCACGGCGCTGCTCGAGGTGACCCCCGAGTCGACCGTCGGCGCGTTCGCCGGGACCGTCGACGAGGGCGACGGCGTCGTCTCGGTGCTGTTCGCCAACCGCATGGCCGGGTACCCCGGCTGGCGCTGGACCGTCTCGATCGCCCAGGTGTCCGGTGACGAGCCGACCGTGCTCGAGGTCGAGCTCATGCCGGGTGACGGCTCGCTGCTGGCGCCCGACTGGGTGCCGTGGTCCGAGCGGCTCGCCGAGTACCGGGCCGGCCAGGACACCGACGGTGCCGAGGGCGAGCACGACGACGAGTCCGACGAGGACGACGACGAGGACTTCGACGGCGACGAGGACGACGCGGACGAGGACGCCGACTACGACGACTCGGACGACGACGAGTCCGACGACGACGAAGCGGACGACGAAGACGACTTCGACGCCGACGAGGACGACCTCGACGAGCCGGACGACGACGACATCGACGGTGTGGACGTCGACGAGCTGGACGGGTCCGAGGACCACACCGACGACTCGGACGACGACGACACCGACGACGCGGACACCGACGACACCGACCAGCAGGTCGCACCGGCCGAGCCGGCCCGCGGCCGCCGTCGCACCCAGCGGGTGCGCCCGGTCGACCCGGACGCCGACCTCGAGGTCGACCGGCTGGACGCCGGCGAGGTCGACCCGGAGCACCACCGCGCCTGACGGGCGACCGACCGGTCCCCGGACGGACAGGAGGCGCGGTGCCAGCTGGCACCGCGCCTCCTGTCGTGCGGACCGACCGCGTCAGCGCAGGGCGTTCACCGTGAAGTCGATCGCCTGCACGAGCTTCGCGACGTCGTCCGGGTCGATCGCCGTGAAGGTCGCGATGCGGAGCTGGTTGCGGCCGAGCTTCCGGTACGGCTCCGTGTCGACGATCCCGTTCTGGCGCAGCGTCGCGGCGACGGCCTTGGCGTCGATCGAGTCGTCGAGGTCGATCGTGGCGACGACCTGCGACCGGGCTGCGGGGTCGGTCACGAACGGCGTCGCGTAGTCGACCGACTCCGCCCAGTCGTAGAGCGTCGACGACGAGGTCTTCGTGCGGGTGTCGGCCCAGGCGAGCCCGCCGGACTCGTTGATCCAGCGGACCTGATCGTCGAGGAGGATCAGGGTCGCGAGCGCCGGGGTGTTCAGCGTCTGGTTCAGCCGCGAGTTGTCGACGGCGTTCTTGAGCGAGAGGAACTCGGGGATGTACCGGCCGCTCGCGGCGATGCGCTCGACACGCTCGATCGCCGCGGGGGAGAACAGAGCGAGCCAGAGGCCACCGTCCGAGGCGAAGTTCTTCTGCGGGGCGAAGTAGTAGACGTCCGTGGCGCTGACGTCGAACGCGGCACCACCGGCGGCGCTCGTGGCGTCGACGACGGTGAGGGCGCCGGCGTCCCCGGCGGCGCGGACGACCGGCGCCATGACACCCGTCGAGGTCTCGTTGTGCGGGTAGGCGTAGACGTCCACGCCCTCGACGATCTCGAGCGGGGCGAGGGATCCGCCGGGTGCTTCCACCACGTGCGGCGCCTCGAGCCAGGGGGCGCCGGCGGCCTTGGCGAACTTCGAGCCGAACTCGCCGAAGGACAGGTTCTCGGCCCGGCGCTCGATGAGCCCGAACGCGGCGGCGTCCCAGAACGCGGTCGAGCCGCCGTTGCCGAGGACGACCTCGTAGCCCTCTGGGATGTCGAACAGGTCGCCGAGGCCGGCGCGGACGCTGCCCACGAGGTCCTTGACGGGCTTCTGGCGGTGGGACGTGCCGAGGATCGTCGCGCCGCGGGTCACGAGGGACTCGAGCTGCGCGCCACGGATCTTGGACGGTCCGCAGCCGAATCGGCCATCGGTCGGGAGGAGTTCGGCGGGGATGACGATGTCTGCCATGCACCGATCCTAACGAGCGGTATCCCAGCGCGAGTGACCGTGTACCGGCCGGACGGGGCGGGCCGACGCCGCGCCTCCTGGCCGCATCGCGCACGGACTTTCTTGCACCTTGCAAGTGTTGGTCATTCCATGTCGCCTCGAACAAGTAGGGTGGGGCGCGCTGGGCCCAGACATGAGAGGCGGACCGTGACCGATCTCGTCGACACCACGGAGATGTACCTTCGCACTATCCTCGACCTCGAGGAAGAGGCGATCGTGCCGCTGCGCGCCCGCATCTCGGAGCGCCTCGGTCACTCGGGTCCCACCGTCTCGCAGACCATCGCCCGCATGGAGCGCGACGGCCTGGTTGTCGTCTCGGGCGACCGGCACCTCGAACTCACCGACGAAGGACGCTCGCGCGCGACGCACGTGATGCGCAAGCACCGGCTCGCCGAGCGTCTGCTCTCCGACGTCATCGGTCTCGACTGGGCGTTCGTCCACGACGAGGCATGCCGCTGGGAGCACGTGATGAGCGAGCAGGTCGAGGTCCGTCTGCTCGAGATGCTCGGCAACCCGACCGAGTCGCCGTACGGCAACCCGATCCCGGGCCTCGCCGAGATCGGCGGCCCGGCCGCCCCCGGCTTCCTCGACGGCGTGCAGAACATCGTCGCCGCGACCGAGGGCACCGACGCCGTTGCGACCGGGGTCATCCGCCGCCTGGGCGAGCCCGTGCAGTTCGAACCGGAGCTCCTCCACCAGCTGCGGTCCGCCGGTGTCATGCCCGGCCGGGTCGCGAGCGTGCAGCGCGCAGGGGCCTACGTCGCCGTGCGTGTCGACGGCGAGGACGCGGGCATCGAGCTCCCGACCGAGGTCGCGCAGCACGTCTACATCGGGCGCTCCTGACCCGTCTGCCCCCGAAACTGGGGCGAGGCGTGTTTCTGCGGCCTGATCAGGGCTTCTTTACCGATTCGTTACAAAGCGGCGGTTTCATCTCGACAAGGTAACGGTCGGCACGTACACTCGACGAGTCCGCCGGCCACCCACGAGGCCCAGGACCCGTGACAGGACGTCTCGAACCCGTCTCCTGTCTCGATCGGAAACGATGACGAACGGATGGGGTTGCACGGTCGGCGATCACCCCCGCTGGCAGTGGTGACGAGACGCCGGAGACACCCTTGACGCAGACCGGTTCCGCCGCGGACGACCAGACGCCCGCGAACCCGACGAACACCGCGAACGCCACCGACGCCCCCCTCTCGCGCCGAGCAGCCCGCGCCGTCACCCCGGTGCGCGACGCTCCGCTCCCCGCCGGCCGTCGTGCCGCCCAGGCCGCGCGTACCGCCGCCTCCACCAAGGCGAGCTCGTCGGCCCGCAAGCGCCGCTTCCTCGCGCCGGTCGTCCTGACCGTGGCCGCGGGCATGTTCGGCACCGTCGCGGTCGCCCCGGCGTTCGCCGCGACGCAGCAGTCGACCGGGACGGACGCCGCGACCGCGCAGCGCCAGGTCCGCACGACCGAGGCCCAGAACTTCTCCGTCTCCGACGCGGTCGCCCTCGCCGGCACGAGCCGCGACGGCTACGGTGCGACGGCGCAGTCCACGCTCGACGCCGAGGCAGCGCAGAAGGCCGCCGACGCCGCGGCGAAGCAGGCGTCGGAGCAGGCCGCGGCCACCCAGGCCGCCCGCGCGCAGACCGCCTCGCAGTACGCGTCGTACACGGGGCCGAGCGCCTCCGACTACGTCGCCTCGTCGACCGCCGCGAACACCCCGTTCTCGCTGCCGGCCGTGGTCGCCACCGCCAAGCAGTACATCGGCACCCCGTACGTCTTCGGCGGCGCGGACCCGTCGGGCTTCGACTGCTCGGGCTACGTCATGTTCGTGTACGCGCAGTACGGCATCAACCTCGCGCACTCCGTGCCGCTGCAGGACCAGGCCGGCACCACGATCCCCGAGTCCGAGGCGCAGCCGGGTGACGTCGTCATCTTCAACAACGAGGCGCACGACGGCTTCTACATGGGCAACGGCATGATCATGGACGCGCCGAAGCCCGGTGGCTCCGTGTCGATCCGCCCGATCTGGACCAGCGACTACCACATCGTCCGCTTCGGCATCTGACCCGTACCGCGGGCATCGATCCCGTGAACATCGCCGAAACCGGCCCGTGCACTCTCGTGCCGGGCCGGTTTCTGACGTACCCTGACCGTGCACCGGCCCGAACGGTCCGAGCAGGGAGACCCCATGTCAGCGTTCCGCACGACCCGCACCATGGGTCGGCGCGCGCACGTCGACATATGGTCGACCACCGCCTGCGTGCACGAGCACGCCCCTGCATGACCTGAGCACTGCCCATCCGGGTGGTGCTCTTCGTGGTTCAGGGGCCGTTCGCGCGAGCGGAGGTCACCTGCGCGGTACCCCGGTCCGACGCACCCGCACAGCCTGGAAGCCGTCCAGGCACGTCGGAAGGGAACCCATGCGCACTCTCGTCCTCAACGCCGGTTACGAGCCCCTCGCGGTGATCTCGTTCCGTCGGGCCCTCGTGCTGGTCATGAACCAGAAGGCCGCCATCGTCGCCGCCGACCTCGACCACCCGGTCACGGGGTCGACGTCGACCTACGACCGTCCGTCCGTCATCATCCTCACCCGGTACGTCCGCATCCCGCACTCGAGACTCGTGCCGGTGTCGCGCCGGGGCGTCCTCCGCCGGGACGCCAACCGGTGCGCGTACTGCGATCGGCACGCCACCACGATCGACCACGTGCAGCCTCGCTCGCGCGGGGGTGAGGACTCGTGGGAGAACCTCGTCGCCTGCTGCCTGGCGTGCAACAACACCAAGGGCGACCGCACCCCGCAGGAGATGGGGTGGCGGCTCCGCTTCCGCCCGAAGGCGCCGCACGGCTCCTCGTGGGTGGTGCGGGGCATCGAGCGTCCGCAGTCCGAGTGGGACGAGTACCTGGTGGCCGCGTAGCGGTACCGCGCGGCTGACGCCGTGACGGACGGGAGGCGCGGGTCGGGCCCGACCCGCGCCTCCAGTCCGTCTCCGTGCCATGCTCGAGACATGGAGCACCAGGGAACTCCGTCACACCTCCGCGTCCGCCCCCGGGTCTGGATCGGCTTCGCGGTCTGGCTCGGCTACATGGTCGTCGTCTTCACCGTCCAACGACTCGGTGGGGTGCCGTACACCGACCTGAGCCGGAACGGACACGACCTCTTCTTCGGCGCGGGGCTCTCGCTCATCGTCGCGTCCGTCCTGCTGGCCGTCACGACCACGCTGCTCGGCTGGTGGCGGCCGGCCCTGTCCGACGAGCACCCGAGTCGACACCGGTGGCCGATCGTCGTGCCGATCGCGTTGGCGCTCCTGGCCGTGCTCGGGCTGACCATCACCGACTGGGCTGCCTTCGACGGGCCGTTCCTCGCGGCGTCGATCGTGCTGCTGCTGGTCGGGTTCACCGAGGAGCTCACGACCCGAGGCCTCCTGCTCACCGCCCTGCGCAGCCGGTTCGCCGAGCCGATGGTGTGGTTCCTCAGCACGGCGGCGTTCGCGGCGATGCACTCGCTCAACTTCTTCGCTGGGCAGGCCCTCGGCCCGACGCTCGCCCAGGTCGTCAACACGTTCCTGGTCGGCACCGCGTTCTACGTCCTCCGGCGGACGACCGGCAGCCTGGTCTGGCCGATGGTGCTGCACGCGCTGTGGGACTTCTCCGCCTTCTCGGCGCAGCACGGCGAGGTGTCGCCGGTGACGAGCCTCGTCGGCGTCCTGGAGTGGGTGATCGGCGTCGCGGCGCTGGCCGTGGTGTGGGCGACGTTCCGGGGGAGCGACCGCAGCCGGCGGATCGCGGCCTGACACCGTGACGGACGGGAGGCGCGGGTCGGGCCCGCACCGCGCCTCCTGTCCGTCAGGCGCCGACGCCGGCGTCCGTCGCCTTCGGTTGGATCAGGTGCTCACCGTTGCGCTGACGGCCCGTCGCGTCGATCGTGAACCGGACCACGTCCGGCCGGTACCGGTCGTCGGAGAACTCGAACGGCACGCCGTGCTCGTCCTCCGAGGTGCGCTGGAGCCGGAGCAGGGGTGACCCGGGCTGCACACCCAGCAGCCGGGTGTCGAGCTCGTCGGCCGCGACCGCGTCGATCTCGTGGTGCACGCCACTGAACACGTGGCCGTGCGTGGCGAGGTACTCCGTGATGGAGCCGCCGTCGAGGTCGGCCTGGAACAGCAGCCGGCCGACGGTCTCGGTGAACGTGGTCCGTTCGAGCATCGTCGGGACGCGGTCGAGCAGGCGCAGGCGGATGAGCTGCACCACCAGGGAGCCCGGCTCGATGCGCAGCGCGCGGGCGGCTGCCTCGTCCGCGCGCTTGAGGGAGACCTGCTCGGTGTGTGCTCCCGGGGTCCTGCCGAACCCCTTCGCCCATCTCGTGAACGGGACGTACACGTCGACGGGCTGGCTGGTCTTCCGCGACACGACCCGGCTCGGGCGACCCCTGGTCGTCTCGATGAGCCCTTCGCTGCGCAGCACGGCGAGGGCGTTGCGGATCGGCCCCCGCGAGGCGTTCCAGCGCGCGCCCAGCTCGGCTTCGGTCGGGACGTCGTCACCGGGCGCGAGTGACCCGTTGATGATCTCGTCACGGAGTGCATCTGCGATCAGCTTGTACAGGACATCGGCCACATAGGCACCTTACTACCCATGTCATGCGCGAAACGAGGGGCTCGACCTGTCCATCTGCGGGAATCGTGTGAACATCGGACGACACAACGTTACGTGCGCGTGAAAACTCGGTGCTTGTCTACCTACGTGGTCGCCATCCGTGTCACGGTGTCCACATGACCCCGACCTCCTCCACCACCGCACCCGCGTTCGACGTCGTCGTGATCGGTGCCGGCATCGTCGGCCTCGCCCACGCCTACGAAGCCCTGCTGCAGGGCCTGAGCGTCGCGGTCGTCGACCGCGCCGGGGGTGCGGTGCACGGCGCGAGCGTCCGGAACTTCGGGCACGCGTGCATCACGCCGCAGACCGGGGAGGCCCGCGGCTACGCCACCGAGGCCCGGCGGCGGTGGTTGGACCTCGCCGGCGCGGCAGGCTTCACGGCACGGGAGTCGGGCACGGTCGTGGTCGCTCGGACGGCGGCGGAGCTCGCCGTCGTCGAGGAGTACGCGGCGAGCGATCCGGACACGGAGCGGCTGGACGCCCGGGCGGTCGTCGACCGTGTCCCGGTCGACCCGGATCCCGTGGTCGGGGGAGCGTTCCTGCCGCTCGACCTGCAGGTGGACCCACGGGAGGCGGCACCGGCGATCGCCACCTGGCTCGCGTCGCAGGGGGTCCGGTTCTCGTGGCGCACGACCGCACTCACGGTGGAGTCCGGTCGGGTGACGACCTCCCGTGCCACGTTCGAGGCCGATCGCATCGTCGTGTGCACGAACCACGACGTCGACCGGCTGTTCCCGCGCCTGGCCGAACAGGCCGACGTGGTGCGCTGCCGCCTGCACATGCTCCGCGCCGACGTCGATCTGCGCTTCCCGTTGACCGTCCCGCTGTTCACCGGGTGGTCGCTGCTGCGCTACAGCGGGTTCGCGGCGATGCCGAGTGCCGGTGCGCTCCGCGAATCACTGCGCGCGTCCCTGCCCGCCGGCGTCGCCTGGGACCTGAACCAGATGTACACGTCGCCGTTCGACGGTTCGCTCATCATCGGTGACACGCACGTGCGTGACGTCGACGCTCCGCCGTTCCAGGACGAGGCGGGCTTCGAGCTCGTCATCGCCGAGACCGAGCGGCTCTTCGGGGTCGAGCGGATCCGGGTGCGTGAGCGGTGGCAGGGCGTCTACGCCTCGGCGCCCGGTCGGGAGTTCCTCATCGAGGAGCCGCTCCCCGGGGTCCACGTCGTCACGGTCACCACCGGCATCGGCATGACCACCGGCCTCGGGATCGCACCGAGCGTCCTCGCACCGCGCGGCACCGCCACGTCCGTCCCCGAGTCCTCGACCGCCGTCGCCGTCTGAGCGACATCCACCTCCCAGGAGTTCCCATGGACACCAGCACCACCCCCGGGATCGAGTTCCGGAACGTCACGGTCGCCGGCAACGGCGGCGCGGTCATCCTCGACGACTTCACCCTGACCGCGGGCCGCGGCGAGGTCGTCGCCCTGCTCGGCCCCTCCGGTGCGGGGAAGACGACGGCGCTCCGTGCCGTCGCCGGGTTCGTCGCACCGACCCGCGGCAGCATCCACCTCGGCGGGAAGGACGTCACCGGGCTCCCACCGCGTCGGCGCGGACTCGGGATGGTCGTGCAGAGCTACGCGCTGTTCCCGCACATGAGCATCGCCGACAACGTCGGGTACGGGCTCCGGGCGAAGGGCATCCCGCGTCGGGACGTCCGGCCGCGGGTCGCGGAGGCGCTCGAGATGGTCGGGATGGCCGCGTTCGCCGATCGGCTACCGCGCACCCTCTCCGGCGGGCAGCAGCAGCGGGTCGCGATCGCCCGTGCCCTCGCACCGCGGCCTGAGGTCCTGCTCTTCGACGAACCCCTCTCCGCCCTCGACCAGCAGCTGCGACAGGGGATGATGGCCGAGCTCGCGCGGCTGCACCGGGAGCTCCCCGACGTCACGATGCTCTACGTGACGCACGGGCAGAACGAGGCGCTCACGCTCGCGGACCGGATCGCCGTGATGGCGGACTCGCGTCTCGTCGAGTTCGGGACGGCAGCGGAGCTGTACCGGCGACCGGAGGCCGAGTTCACCGCGCGGTTCCTCGGCGCCTCGAACGTCCTGCCGTGCACCGCACTGCGCTCGGGGGAAGCGGCCATGACGGCCGCGCCCGGGCAGGTGCTGACCGTCCCGGCCGGTGCCGAGCGGGGAACGGCCGTGTCCGTGTCGGTCCGTCCACACCGTGTCCGCGTCCTGACGGCGACGGAGGGCGCCACGAACGTGCTGCCGCTCGAGGTGGACGACATCCAGTGGCGTGGTGCCACGCACCTCATCTCCGGCACCGTCCACGGTGAGCCGTTCTCGGTCGAGACGCTCGAGCTCCGGGATCTCCCGACGATCGGGCAGACGATCGGCGTCGGCTTCGAGCCGATCGACGTCACGATCCTCGGGGGCGCGGCAGCCGGTGCCCCGTCCATCGCGGGAGGCAGCACGGCACGTCCGGCGCTCCGCGTGGACGTTGCCGCCCAGCCCGCCGGGATGATCTCGTGACGCTCACCACCGAGCCCCGAGGGACGGTCGGGCCGACGACCGGACCGACCGGTGGCGGCCCGCGCCGGGTGCCCACCGCGTGGCTCGTCGGTGCGCTGCCGGTCGCGGTCATGGCGATCCTCGTCGTGTACCCGGTGGTGCTCCTGATCAGCAACGCCGTCGAGGACGGGAGCGGCCGGTTCTCCGTCGCCGAGTGGCGCGTCCTGTTCGGCAACCCGGTGTTCGTCGACACGATCGCCACCACCGTCCGGGTCGCCGCCATCGCGACGGTGGGCTGCATCGTCGTCGGGACGTTCCTGGCGATCGTGATCGCGTACGTGCCGTTCCGGGGAGCCCGCGTCGTGACCGCGGCGCTGAACGTCTACCTCTCGTTCCCGTCGTTCCTGATCACCCTCGCGCTGGTCTTCATCTGGGGGAACGTCGGCATCGTCAACGGTGCGTTGAGCACGGCGTCCGGAGCGACTGCGCCACCGATCCACCTGCTCGACACGCAGTGGGGTGTGATCCTCGCCGAGGTCACCTACTTCACCCCGTTCGTCGTCCGCCCGGTCCTCTCCGCGCTCGAGGTGATGGACCGCAGCCAGGTCGAGGTCGCCGAGTCGCTCGGCGCCGGACCCGCGCGCATCGTCCGGACGCTGATCCTGCCGGAGATCGCGCCGGCACTGCTCGCCGGCGGCGCACTCGTGCTGATGCGCACCATGAACGAGTTCGGGATCGTCCTCTTCGCCGGAGCCAAGGACGTGACGACCCTGCCGACCCTCGTCTACAGCCAGGCGATCAGTCGGGGCAACTACCAGGTCGCCGCCATCGCCGCACTGGTCAACATCGTGCTCTCGCTCGGCCTGTACCTGCTGTACCGACAGATCACCGCCAGAGCGCTGGGAGGAAACCGTGCTCGTTAGGTCCCGTTCCGGACGCTTCGTCGTCCACCTGGTCACCGCGCTGGTGATCGTCGCGCTCTTCGTCCTGCCCTTCGGCGTCCTGCTCGTCGGAGCCTTCTCGACCTCGTGGTCGGGAGCCCTGCCGTCCGGTGCTACGACGGGCAGCTTCGCGACGGTGTTCACGGAGTCGGCCACGGTCGCGACCATCACCGCGTCGATCGTCTCGGCGGTGGTGTCGACGGCAGTCGCACTCGTCGTCGCGACCACCGCGGCGCTCGCCGCACGGAACGCCCCGCGCCTCGGCCGCGTGCTCGACACCCTGTTCCTGCTCCCGGTGGCGATCCCCTCCGTCGCGGTCGGGCTCGCGGTCCTCATCGCGTTCTCCTCGGGCCCACTCCCGCTCAACGGCACCGTCTGGATCGTCCTCATCGCGCACACCGTGCTCGTGGTCTCGCTCGCCTACCAGCCGATCACCGCCGGGGTCGCGCGACTCACCCCCGCCGTCGAGGAGGCCGCCGCCGCGCTGGGGGCATCACCGCTGCGCATCCTGCGCACCGTGACCCTGCCCGAACTCCGACCGGCGCTCGCCGGAGCCGCCGCGCTCTGCGTCGCGATGTCGATGGGGGAGCTGACCGCGTCGATGATGGTCGCCCCGCCGACCTGGCGGACCCTGCCCCTGCAGATCTTCTCGTTCACCTCACGCGGCATCCGCCTCTACGAGGGAGCCGCCCTCGCGGTGGTCCTCATGGGCATCACGCTGCTCGTCCTGCTCGTCCTGCAACGCGTCCTCGCCGGCCGCGTCCGCGCCTGACCCCACCCCGCTCATCGACCCGATCGGACACCATGACCACGCCCCGCTGGACCCTGTTCCGCACCGTCACCGCCCTGGCGCTCACCGGCGCCACCGTCGCCGCCCTGTCGGGGTGCTCCGCCGGCAGCTCCGCCGCGAAGGCCGACCCCGCCGCCAAGACCGTCACCGTCTACACCGCTGACGGCCTCAACGACGGCGACGACTCCTACTACCAGACCGTGTTCGCCGCCTTCGAGAAGGAGACCGGCATCGACGTCCAGGTCGTCGAGGCCGGCTCCGGAGAGGTCCTCCAGCGCGTCAAGCAGGAGTCGTCGAACACCCAGGCCGACCTCCTCGTCACCCTGCCGCCGTTCATCCAGACGGCATCCGAGGACGGGCTGCTCGCGAAGTACGCCCCCGAGGGCATCGACGCCGTCCCCGCGGCGGACAAGGCGGCCGACGGCACCTACGAGGCCCTGGTGAACAACTACATCGGCTTCATCCGCAACACGGAGGACGTCCCCGATGCGCCGAAGACCTGGGACGACCTGCTCGGCGACGAGTACCAGGGCAAGCTGCAGTACTCCACGCCCGGTGTCGCCGGTGACGGTACCGCGATGCTGATGCTCGCCCGGGAGGTCCTCGGCGCGGAGCAGTCGACCGAGTACTTCACGAAGCTGCAGGACAACAACGTCGGGCCGTCGGACTCCACGGGTGCCCTCGCCGCGAAGGTCGACAAGGGCGAGCTGACGATCGCGAACGGCGACGTGCAGATGAACATCGCCCAGCAGAAGTCGATGCCGAACCTCGGCATCTTCTTCCTCGAGGGCGCGGACGGCACCCCGACGACCATGTCGGTGCCGTACTCGGTCGGGCTCGTCAAGGACGCCCCGCACACCGCCAACGCGAAGAAGCTCCTCGACTTCCTCTACACCGAGGACGCGCAGGAGCAGGCCACGACGGTCGCCGGCGGCTTCCCGGCACGCTCCGACGTCCACCCCACCGGCGACGAAGCGGAGAAGCTCGACGCACTCATGCACGGCGTGGAGATCGTCCACCCGGACTGGGACGACATCGCGGAGCACCTCGACTCCTACGTCGGTGACTGGAACACCGCCACCGGCACGCTCTGATGACCACCACCGACCTGCACTCCGGAAGGACCACCATGATCGACCTCGTCGCCCTCGACATCGCGGGCACGACCCTCGACGACGGCGGGACCGTCTACGACGCGCTCCGTGCCGCCGTCGAGGAACGCGGCGCCACCGTCGCGCCGGACGACCTGCAGACCTGGATGGGGACCGACAAGGTCACCGCCATCGACGCGCTGCTGCGTCTCGGCGGGGTGACGCCGACGACGCACCAGGTCGCCGAGTCGTTCGACCGGTTCCGCGCGATCCTCCGGTCCCGGTACGCCGAACAGCCCGCGGTCGTCCTGCCGGGTGTCGCCGACGCCGTCCGGACACTCCGGGCGGCAGGGGTCAAGGTCGCCCTGACGACCGGCTTCTCCCGGGACATCGTCGACCTGCTGCTGGACAGTGTGGGCTGGCAGGTCGACACGCACCTCGACGCGGTCGTCACGACCGACGACGTGCCCGCGGGGCGACCGGCGCCGTACATGATCCACCGTGCGATGGAGTGGACCGGCGTCACCGACGTCCGACGGGTCCTCGCTGCCGGGGACACCGTCGTGGACCTGCGCGCCGCGGAGAACGCCGGTGTGGTCAGCGTCGGGGTCCTCACCGGCCAGACACCGCGCGAGGCGCTCGAGGCGGAACCGCACGACCACGTCCTGGCCTCGGTCAGCGCACTCCCCGAGCTCCTCCTCGGCGCCGAGCTGGTGACCCGGTGATGCGCGGGAAGCAGGTCGTCGCGGTGGCGTCGACGCTCGCGCTCGCCGCGGCCGGTCTCGGTGTCGGCGCGATGCCCGCCGCTGCCGCTGCCGCGGACCAGCACGTCATCGTGGTCGGCATCGACGGACTCCGCTTCGACAAGATCGCTCCGGCGAACGCCACGAACCTCGAAGCGCTCATCGCCTCCGGGTACTCGAGCACCACCTGGCTGTACGCCGCACCGATGTCGCAGACGCTCTCCGGCCCGGGATGGGCGACGAACCTGACCGGCGTCTGGCCGGACAAGCACCGGGTCCTGAGCAACTCGTGGGGGACGTCGAGCAACATCACCCAGTACCCCGACTTCCTCAGCCGCGTCGAGGCGGCGAACCCCACGCTCTCGACCTACGCGGCAGCGACCTGGGCACCGATCATCGACGGGTCGGCCGGGTCCCCGCTGATCACGAGCGCCGTCGACACCCGGTACGTCTCGACGGGCGACAGCGACACCGCTGCCAACGTCCTCGGGCAGCTCGGGAAGACCGCCGCGCCGAACGCCTCGTTCGTCCACTTCGACGACGTCGACGAGGCCGGCCACGCGGACGGCGCGGCATCGAGCGAGTACCTCGCCGCCGTGGCGGAGATCGACGGGTACGTCGGGAAGATCCGGCAGGCCGTCGCGAGGCGCCCGACGTCGGAGCAGTGGTCGATCATCGTCACCGCGGACCACGGCCACACCGATGCGGGTGGGCACGGTGGCAACACACCGCCCGAGCGATCGTCCTTCATCATCAAGACCGGGCCCGGGATCACGAAGACGACGCCGACGATCAAGCCGAAGAACGTCGACATCGCAGCGGACGTCCTCAGCACGTTCGGCATCCCGATCCCCGCGGCACTCGACGGCCGTCCGCTCGCGACCGCCTCGACCGACCCGTTCGACAGCATGGTGGGATCCCTCGGCTCCGCTGTCGACGAGACCGCGATCCCGGCCGCCACGAAGGGCTGGACGCACGCCGTCCCGTCCGGCTGGAGCATCGACAACACCGGCATGGGGACCGGGGGCGTCACCGAGTGGCGCGGCTGGTCCCTGACGGACGACGACTTCTGGACCAGGACGGATCCGGGCCAGGGACGCGAGACCAACGTGCGCGCCCGCGGGGTCTTCGCCGTGGCCGACTCCGACGAGTGGTCGGACAAGACCCACACCGGCCTCTTCAACAGCCGACTCGTCTCGGCGCCCTACACGGTCACCGCCGGGTCCACCGCGACGATCACCTTCGGGTCCCACTACCGGAAGGAGGGCAACGAGACGGCGTCGGTCCTGGTCAGCTTCGACGACGGCGCGACCTGGACCACGGCATCGACCCTGGCCGGCGACTCGACCGCGGCGATCCAGACCGTACGCGTGGCCGTCCCGGCGGGGAAGACGAGCATGCGCGTCGCCTGGGCCCTCACGAACGGCGACAACAACTGGTACTGGGCCGTCGACGCACCGCGCGTCGGCTGATCAGCACCCGGAGAACGCGGCCGGCACCGGGACCGTGTCGGCTGTGGCGACCGGCTGTCGGTGGGCGGGCGTAGCGTGCCGCCATGACGGAGACCCCCGAGATCGACGACGCGACGATCGACGACCTGCGTGCGCGCCTGCGCGCGACCCGCTGGCCGGATGCGCCCGCCGGGACCGGGTGGTCGCTCGGCATCGACGTCGACGAGCTGCGCCCGCTCGTCGAGTACTGGGCGGACGGGTTCGACTTCGACGCGCACCGGGCGGCGCTCGCCGCACTGCCGTCCCGCCGGGTCGAGGTGGACGGCGTCGGCATCCACGTGCTGCACGCCCGCGCGGCGACGCCGGGTGCGCTCCCCGTGCTGCTCGCGCACGGCTGGCCGGACTCCGGGTGGCGGTACCGCAAGGTGCTGCCGATGCTCGTCGACGCCGGGTTCGACGTGATCGTGCCGGACATGCCCGGCTACGGGTTCTCCGACGCCCCGCCGCAGCCGATCGACGCACGGGCCGTCGCCGGGATGTGGGCGACGCTGATGACCGACCTCGGGTACGAGCGGTTCGCGGTGTCCGGCGGGGACATCGGCACGCACGTCGTGCGGTACCTCGCGCTCGACCACCCGGAGCGGGTCGTCGCCGTGCACCGGATCGACGGCGGGCTCGCCTGGCCCGGGCTCGACCCGTCGACGCTGTCCGAGGCGGAGCGTACTTTCGTCGCCGAGACCGAGCGGTGGCGCACTGACGAAGGCGCCTACGCGATGATGCACCGGACCAAGCCGCAGACCGCGGCGGTCGGCCTGAACGACTCCCCGGCCGGGCTCGCGGCGTGGATCGTCGAGAAGCTCCGCTCGTGGAGCGACTGCGGCGGGGACCTCTGGTCGGTGTACACGCGGGACGAGGTCCTGGCGTTGCTCACCGAGTACTGGGCCACGGCGACGATCGGCTCGGCGATGCGGATGTACCACGCGAACGCGGCGGTGCCGGCGGCGCAGCTCGGGCGTCGGGTCGAGGTGCCGTCCGGGTTCTCGATCTTCCCGGGGGACCTCGTGCGGGCGCCGAAGGAGTGGCTCGAGCGGACGACGAACCTCGTGTACCACCACGAACTCGACCGGGGCGGGCACTTCGCGGCGTTCGAGCAGCCGGGGCTGTTCGTCGACGAGCTCCGGGCCTTCCTGGAGCCGTTCCGCCGCTAGAGTGGGTGGGCCAGCCTCTGTAGCTCAATGGAAGAGCAGTTCCGTCCTAAGGAAACGGTTGGGGGTTCGAGTCCCTCCAGGGGCACCAATACGACCTGTCCCGAACCCTCGACCCAATCCATGGTGGTCGAGGGTTCTTCTGGTTCGCCGTCTGTAGCCGAGGGCGCATCTCCCACAGGGGTGGTGAGCTGACGCGACCGTTCGATGATGATCTCGAACGGCTGCGCCATGTCGCCTCGCAGGGGCCCGTCGCGATCGACGTATATGTGGGAGAAGAACGCTTGGTTGAAGCTGCGCCGGAGATGGTCGGGCGCGCGCAGGTAGGCCTCATAGCAGTCGCCCGCAAGCGTCAGAGCGGCGTCCAGGTTGCCCATGACGAGCGCCTTGTCCTTCGCGAGGCCGTCGAGCCGTTCGCTGATCGCTGCGAGTTTGGACGTGATCGCCTTTTGCTCTTCGGCGTAGAGATCGGCCGGGATGATCCCGCCGAGGTGGCCGTCGAGCAGCTTTTTCGCCCGGTCGCTGAGGCGGGCCCGTTCCAGCTCCAGGTCGGCTGCCTGACGGACGGACTCCCGAAGTTCGGCTTCGATCTCCGCACGCATGGCAGAGCCGAGCTTGTCACGCAGTTCAGGCGCGAGCGCCACGTTCGCGTAGAGCGCGACGACGAGCTTCTCGACGTGCGCGATGGGAACGGCGGGCGCGTCGCAGTCGTTCCTCTTGGCGGCTCGACCGGCACAGATGAAGTACTCGTAGAGGGTGCCGTGTCGGTTGACGGTCCGTTGTACGAGCAGGCGGCTGCCGCACGTGCCGCAGTAAACGGAGCTCTTGAGATAGTGCGGGTACTCCCGAACCTTCTCGCCCACGACGTGCGTCGAGAGGACGAGCTGGACCTTCTGCCACGTCACGGCCGAGACGAGCGGCTCATGCCGGCCTTCGAAGACCGCGCCCTGAAAGCGAACGACTCCCGTGTAGTAGGGGTTCGTCAAGATCTTGTGGAGTTGGTTCGCGTTGATCGCCTTGGCGGGGCGTGACGGCGTCGGAGCGGCAGCAAGGCCGCGTTCCGCCAGTTCGGCGGCCAGGAGCCGGACGGTCCATTCGCCGGTGGCGTAGGCCTCGAAGGCCCAGCGGATCAGGTCGGCGCGCGCTTTGTCGACGACGACGGTCCGCACCTCGCGGCCCTCGGCGTTCAAGACGCCGACGTTGCGGTAGCCGATCGGCGCTTTGCCGGGGGTTCCGCCGGTCTTGGCCTTCTGGCTCATGCCCTTGAGCACTTCGTTCGCGAGGTTGCGCGAATAAAACTCCGCGATCGAGCTCATGATGCCGTGGAGCAGCATGCCCGACGGGGTGGCGTCGATGTTCTCGGTGGCAGAGACGAGCCGCACGCCGGAGGCTTGCAGCGCCAAGTTGATCTCGACGTCGTCGGCGCGGTTGCGGGCGAGCCGGTCGACCTTGTGCACGACGCAGTATTCGACGGGTTCGCGCCGCACGTAGTCGAGCATCGCCCGTAGTTGCGGCCGGTCTGCGGAGCGCGCGGACTCTCCGCGGTCGATGAACTCGGCCACGATCCGCGCGCCGATGCCGTCGGCCTTCTTCTTATTGGCTTCGCGCTGGGCCGGGATCGAATACCCTTCCGGATCGCCGTCGCGTTCGGCCTGTTCTTTCGTCGAGACCCGCAGATAGCTGACGGCCAGCGCCGGGTCGGCGCGACGCGTTGTGGCGTCCTGCATGTTGCCTCCTTTCATGGAAATGCCTGATGAGGGCCTACGTTTGCGGTCCCCCTGCACTGAAATTAACCCGCCGAAAGCTTCAAGTCCAGACGTCACGCGTCGTCAAATCGACATCAGGAATCGGCGATCGCCGTTCACCCCGAGGCCGGTTCTCCGTTGGTGATCAACGGCGGCCCGTCGCCTGAGACGAAGCCGATCAGCTCGCCCGGGTCGAGCACTTCGAAGAGTCGTTCGTCGATGCGGGCGTGCCTGGCGAGAGCTTCCTTGAGGGCCTCTCGTCTGGCGGCATCGGCGATGAGCCAGACGACGACGGGGAAGACGCCGCTCGCGGCTTGCTCCTTGCCGGTGGCCCGGTACTGTTCGTAAACGAGACACTTGGCCGTGACGACCGGCAGCGACTCAGTGCCCCGGTCTATCTCGAGGAAGAAGTGGTCCTCGTACTCGCCCGACGCGGTGACCGCCTCGAGATCGGGCTTGAGCGTCTGCGCCGTGCCGAGCGGACCGAGGAAAGGGCGCCAGTTCCGAGGTTCGGTCCTGACCTCCAGCAGGTCGTAGCGGCCGGCGAGCGCTGCCTCGTGCAGCGAGACGCGCGTCTCGGCGATTGCCAACGTGTGCGCGAGGAAAAGCCAGGAAGGCTCGTAGGCGCGGCGTCGCTTCCCCTGTTCCACGTTGAGCGCCGCGCGGAGCACCCGGTCGCCCGCGTCGTCGACGCTCCAAACGAAGGCGCCGGAGCCGCCGCGGACGCCTCCGATCTGCCGGTCGAGGCGGTAGATCAGGCGCAGCCGAACCAACCGCGTCAGGACGCGGGTGCAGGCGCGGGTCCCGGCGTCGACCGAAGCATGGTCGTGGAACTCTAGGCGCCGGACGTGGTTGGTCGTGAGGAAACGATGTTCAGAGATCCGGCGGAGCACGGCGATGTCCCGCTCGCTGAGGCGGCTCAATAGCCGGACGGCATCGGCCGTCGATCTCCTGCTCGAGCCGCTCACCTCCGGGCCTCGATTCGGGCCCGGACTGACACCTGGAACTGGGTGTCAGTCGTCTCCGCAGAAGGCGCCGCTCCGGCACTGTTCCGGGCCCGCCGAGGAGATTCCTCTGATCCGGACGGACGGCCGACCGGACGGTGGGCAACAGATGCGGCGGCAGTCATTCTGTCCTCCTCCTGCGACGTCGGATCGGCGAATCTGGCGGCGGGACCTCGCGCTCGGATACGGAGCTCGGGGCGGGTTCGGCGGGGTCGACGCCGTATCGCTCCCGGCTGAGAGAGAGGAGTTCCACGGGGTCTGAGATCTCCGGCGGGGCGGCGAGCGTGACCGCCGAGAACCAGCCGGTCTGCGCGCCGTCGCTCATCAGGTTGGCGTACACGGCGTGCGGCGGCAGGCTCATGAAGTCTTCCGCCGTGAGGGCCGGCGCCTTCTTGGCGAAGGCGGCGGCGTCTCCGGAATCGAGAGAGAACGCCACGACGTTCCGCACGTTGCTGTCGACCGCGCCCAGCAACTCTTTCCGAAGCTGCGTCCGGAACTGATGGGCGAGGTGCCAGCCGACGCCGAGCGACCGCGACCGGGAGAGAGCGTCGGCGAGCTCCGAACCGCCCAGCCGAAGGTATTCCTGCACCTCGTCGACGTAGAACGAGACCGGAGTGCGCTTGGTCTGCTCGTCGGCGGCCCGCGCCAGGGTCAGTTGCCACAGCTGGGTGACGAGGAGCGATCCCAGCAGGCGCGACGCGTCCGCTCCGATCAGGCCGCTGTTGAGCGGCACGAGCAGGATGCGCGGCCCGGTCATGAGATCCCGGAGCTCGAATCTCGGTTCGGGCTGGTCCAGCACCCTGCGGAGGCCCGGACGGAGCAGGAGCTGGCGGAGGCGGGAGAGGACCGGCCCGACGAACTGCGACTGCTGCCGCTCCGACATCGCTCCGTAATGCGCCCAGAACGCGTCAAGCCCGAGCGCCGGGTTGAGCGCGCCTACAAGCCGCGAGCGGAAAGCGGCGTCGGAGAACAGACGCGGCAGCCAAGCGAGCGTGGCGCCGGGCGAATGCGTCAGCGTCAGAAGGGAGGCGTGCAGCGCGTCGGCCACGTTCGGTCCGAACTGGGCTGGGAACAGGTCCCGGAATATGCCGAGGATGTTGTCCGCGACGAGCTCGGGAGGGGTGCCGACGGCGCGGACGGGGTTGAGCCCGACGGCGCGGTCGCTCGTCGGATCCAGCACGACCACGTCGCCTCGGCGCTCATCCGGCACCCTGGCCAGCACGTCGCGGACCAGGTCGGCCTTGGGATCGATCACGACCACGCTTCGGCCGGCTTTCATGTCCGCCGAGATCAGGTTGAGCATCGCGGTGCTCTTGCCGACGCCGCTGGGGCCGAGGAACAGCGTGTGGAAGAGCGCGTCGCTGCCCGAAATGCCGACCGGACGGCGCTCGCCCGGAGCGGACGTCGACGCGAAAGCCCGCGAGCCTTCCAAGGATGCCGGCCCCGCGAGCAGAAGCGGATGCGGCGCCGGAAGGCCGGGCAGGCCGTGCGCGTCCAGCGGCCAGGCAAGCAGCCTGAGCACGTCCTCGCACGCGAGACGGAGCGGAAGGCGGCGCGGGATCCGGGCGCTGCCGAGCTCGTCGGGGGAGTCGCGTAGGAATTCGATGCGCATGCCCGGGCTCTGGAAAGTACGCAGCGCCGCGGCCATGCCGCGCAGGATCGCGAGTTTCCGGCCGTCGGAAGTCGCGGACGCCCCGATCCGAACTGTGGCCGAGAAGCCGGGCGCCTCGCGCTTTCGGCGCATGCGGGCCGCGAGATCGGGCGGTGCCGCGCGGGTGCCGGTCACGAGCGCGTCGAACCAGCTCTGTGTCGGATCGTAGGGTCGGGGCGGAAGGACGCCGCCCGGAGATCCCCTGCCGAGCACGATCTGAATGACCGCTTGCTCGGCGCGGAAGTGCGCGGCCGCGAGCGCGGCCAGAACCGTGCGCGCGGATTGTTCCGCCGAGGTGCGCTCGAGCGGAAGGAAGTTCTGTCTCATGCGCATCCGCGCCGCCGCGCTGGGCGACACGCGGTCGAACGACGGCTTGGCGTGCGCAACGCCGGGGACCATGCCGTCGAGCAGGTCCATGAGCACTCGGACCTGATGCGCCGCCGTGCCGACCATGTAGACGACGCAGCCCTCGTGCGAGCGCGCCTCCCAGATGACCGGGTCGCGCAGGACGTCCGCTGCGAGACGCTCCAACAGGCCCAGGGCGGCACCCGCGTCGAGGGGAAGCGGCCAGTGGACTTGACGCCAAGTGAGGTCGAGAGGATCAAGCTGCATCGTCCGCCTCCTCCCCGCGGTCGCGGGCGGCGTCAGGTTCGCGTTGTGCCTGCGCCTGCGCCTGTGCCCTCGCCTCGGCGTCGGCGCGCGCGAGTTCCAGCAGGGTCCGGCCGAGCTTCCTGAAGTCGGGAGTATCCCGTCGGATGCCGCGCACGGACACCCGCCGCTCACGGTCGGCGGTGGCACGGTGGTTTCGCCTGTTGGTTCGACTCATCGGACACTCCTCCGGAGGAGCGCGGGCGCCGTCCGGCTTATGTTATTAGATATTTGTATGCCGGAACCAAGTGCAATTGTCAAGAGGGTCCGCACCGAAAGGACGGCCGACCGGACGATGCCGACCCCGAGTGCGGCGGAGACGGAAGCCGCCGGGGCGGGGTTCAAAGGCCGTCGCGTCGACGGCGGCGGAGCCGGAACAGCGCCCAGCAGCACGCCGTGAGGATGCCCGCGCCGATGAGCCAGGGCCACGCCTCCGACACCGCGCGAGCGACGAACCAGAGAGCGAAGCCGCCTGCCATGAGAAGCCACACGATCGACCAGGCGGTGCTGACCGGAGAGCGGTGATTCGACATCGGTACTCATTTCTTTGCCTCCGCGTCGGGAGCGTCGCTGGGAACTGGCCAATGGGGGAGCGTCACGTCGGAGGCGACCTCGTTGCCCCAGACGTCGAAGCCGGGAAACGGCCGACGGGCGAACAGCTCGAGATAATGCGGACCGGGAGAGACCCGCCGCACGATGTCGTGGAACTCTTCGGGCTTGTGAGAGTGCTCCTGGACGGGAGCGAACAGCCACGTGCCTTGGGCTCGGAAGCGCACGGGCGCGTTGCCGCGCGTACCGAGCAGGACGTGCTCCGACATGTTGCGCAGGTACGAGCCCACGCCCAGGCGCGGCTTGATCCACGTGAGCATGGAACGGTATTCGAACCCCCATGCCTCCAGGAGCCGGTGGGCCGCGAGGATGGTTCCGTTGGTGCACCAGATCCAGCAGTGCGCGTCGTCCTCGAGGAGATCATTGATGTCCTCGCCCATTTCGACGAGCGTCGAGACGCGCAGCGTCAAGTAGTGCTTTTCGCCGCCCTGGCCCGGCCATGGCGGGTCGGCGATGACCGTGTTGTACTTCTTTCTCGGCATGGTGAGACCTCCTTCCGTCACGGGTGGCCTCGGCTTGAGCGCCGGAAGCGCGAGTGACTGCTACGAGTGAAAAACATCCGGCGAGTCGGGCAAACGTCCGGTCGCAGCCGCCCGGGAGCGACCGGACGCCCGGCCGGATGCTCGGCGTCGGGGCTGGATTTTGCCGCTGTCCGCCGTTGTGAAATGAGCGTCAGGAAAAGGGCCGGTCCGAAGGCGGAAGGGATTCGATTGCCGCGCGGATGAGCGCGCGGCGCGCCTCCAGCCCGCCCTCGGTGAGGCGTCGCCGGGTCTCCGCGATCTGCCGTGCGCGTGCCAGATTGAGATTCCTGGCGCGGCGCCGGTTCTCAGCGGCGCGCTTCTCGCGGACGTTCCTCCAACGAGCCGCGGCGATAGCGGCGCCCGTGCCCGCGAGCAGCAGTAGCACCAGCATCATCAGCGGAGCCGGCTGATCGCGTTGGCGGCGCCCATCGCGAAGCTGTCCACGATGAGCTTGTACCGGGCTTCTCCGAGCGGGGCAACGGCGAGCAGCTGCGCCTCCATGGCGCTGAGGGAGCCGGCAATCTCGAGCGCATGGGTCGCAAGAAGGCCCCGGGCTTCTTCCATCGCGTAGGCGAGGTTGGCGCGACCGTGTGCCAGCTCCACCTCTCTCCTGATCTGTCGCTGGACAGCGGACGCGCCGAAGGGACTGCCGGAGGCAGGGAGCGGGGAGGGAAGCGGAGTGAGTTCGTTGGTCATGGCTCGGTCCTGGTTTCGTCTCGGTGTTCGGCCGGAAGATTCCCGTAGGGGCTTCCCGGACGAGCGTTTGCTCGCGAACAGAACCCAAACACGCCCCTGACCTGGGGTAAAGCATGAGCGTGATAGCAGGAAGTAGGTTTGTCGTCGTGGACGATCTCGAGCTCCCCGGCGGTCACAGGCCGTTCGCTCCGCCGGTGCCTGAGGCTTGGGCCGAGTTCGAGGACCTCCGCCAGACCCTCTTGTCGTCGTACGGCTACAACACGGAGCGCGCCTATTGGGCTGACCTTCAGGACTGGTTCGAGTGGGCGGTTGCCAAGGGGAAGGACGTGCTCTCGCTTACGGAGCGCGACCGCAAGCAGTACGTGGCGCTCTTGCGGCGACGAAAGTACAGCGAGAACACAGTCCGCCGCCGCCTATCGACACTGAGGCTCCTGATGGCGTTGAAGTCGGCCTCTTGAGACGCGGTCAAGCTGAAAGGCGCGGGGCCGGCCCGAGGGCGATTCGGCCGAAGGACTATCTGGCCTCTCGCGTTCCCGAACTATACTCAAGGGAACGACGGAGGGCTCCATGGGACTGTTCGATTCGGCCGCCAAGGTCGAAGCTCAGACGGAATATTACCGCCAGGTCGTCGACCTGAACTATCGCCAAACGAAGAACGGGCGAAAGCAGTTCACGGGCCGAGAGATCTGGGAGCAGTACCTGTTCGTCTGCGACCTGCGGACCGAATACATGGAAGCTTTCCGCCTCAAGCTTCGCGAGCCCGACAGGCCCGTCGTTCCGCCCGTCGACGAGATCGTGCCTCTTTAGCCGCGGCAAAGGGCCGCAGCCGTTCTTCGCGGATGCGACTGCTCGGCCGGCGTCAGCCCGCTCGCATATTCCGCGGTCCGCCCGCTTCATTGCGGCGCGTATCGTCAATCGCGATCGGGCACCGACCGGTCGTAATGGTTCCATGTGAAAAGGGCGGTGGCCGGAACGCACGTTTGACGTACATCCCAGACCACCGCCCGGTGGAGGAGCTTCAGCGGCGCCCGCTCAGGTCTCGACTACCCGTGTCTGTGTTGCGGCAGGCCAGGCCTGCCGCAACACGATGCTCCAAACGAGCGCGTCCCAGTAAGAGCCTTGCTCGTCGGAGGGGCGCTGCCAAGACCCCGTGCCCGACCGGACCTCGGCCATCAGCCGGCGGCTCTCGGTGAGCAGCCTCATCGTCTCGGCCGGGACGTCCGTGTCGTCCCCGTCCTCATCCGGGAGACCGACGATCACGGCGTTTCCGACGAGGATCGCGTCCCCGACGGTCTGGCGGTCGTTCCACCAAAGAAACGTCGCCCGGGAGTTGAAAGGCAGACGTTTCACAAGTCCGCTTTCGTCGACGTACACGGTGATGCCGAGCTTCACGAGGTCGACACCTTCCATCATGTCCCCGACGAGCGCCAAAAGATCTTCCGGACGCCCGGCGTCGAATGGAGACACGCGCTGCCGGTCGTCAGCGGGTACGAAAATCGCCCTCACCACGGTCGCACCGATTCGGCGGCCGCGTACCGGCAATGGATGCCGGCCGCCCGAGCTCGATTCGCGACGTTTCCTGGCCGGCGACTTAGGGCTAGGCGCGACGCGCGGCTTCCGCGGAATCGCAACTGCCCGATTTTCTTTGCCGAGGCTCCGATGAATAGAAGGGTCATTTTGGCCCTCCCTCCTTGCTGATCGCGGCCGAGAACCTTCGAGGTTCTCTGGAAACCGCGCAGCAGCAACGAGCGCCCTGCCGCTTCCATAGTGCTTCCGGGTACGACTGCGCTGCACCGTCCGATCGCTTTTTCGTGCGTCGGCCGGTGGCCGCACCGCCGGGACGGACAAATCCGTCCCGGTTCAACGACCGAGCTGTTGCAAGCGCGCCTCAGGGGGAAAACTGGCGGATGGACAGCAAGTGGGTGGAGCTTCCGGTGATGGGGCGTCGATACATGTGGGCTCAGCGCAAGGGCCTTACGCTTGATTTTTCGGGCCCCGCGCAAAATAATGGAATTAATGAGAGCGAAGGATCAGGCCGCATCGAATCGAAGGGTATTAGCGTCAGAAGAAACGCGTGTCGCGCGGATTACTGACGCACTCGGCATGCCCGTGGATAAAGAGGTGGTTCGTCTTGTCGCGCTGTTGCGAAACCTTGGGTGGGACACGACGGCATCATGCGGTGGGCATCCGACGAGACCGACCGGCGGACCGTATGTGATAATCAGGTCTCCTGCCGCGCGTTGGCACTACCTCAGTACGGATGCGCGTAATCAGAGCCGCGAGCGGGAATGCCTCGAAATCACGCTCAGGCATGCGTCTGATCTCCTTGTCATCGTCGACAATCACAACGCTTGTAGCCCCAAGGGGGCACCGCAGCTGGAGTTACGGCCGGTCGGGCACGGTCACATACGTCTTTGTTTCGTCAATTGCGACATGGACCGCCTGTCAGCCCCACGTCAGCAGGCGGAAACGATACGAGTGAGGAGGTCCGAGCTGGACCGCCTCACTCGCGAGCTTGACCGGCTCGCCGCGCTACGCGAGCCCATCCTGCCTAATCGTCAATGAAGCCGTCCCCGCCGCAGGCGGTGCATGTGACACTGTCGGGACGGCCGGGCAGATGTCCGTCGTCCGGGACGATCCAGCCTTTGCCGTCGCACGTGGGGCATATTGACCTGCTCAATGGTTTCTCCCATCGGGTTGGACTCTTGGCGCCTGACAATAGGTTGTCCGGCCGAGGAAAACAAGCATCACCTGTTGGGAATGGTTATCAATCGCACTTGGAAGAGAGTGGGGCCTTTATATACGCGCGCGAGCGACACGGCCTCGGTCAAGCGCTTCGGTTCCGTTCAGCCCGGACCCCGGTCCGCTCGAGCGGGTGATGCATGGCCCGTTGACTTCAAGCCGAATAATGCTCATAATATTCGATAATGATGAGGCCCGACATACTTGAGAAACTGCGCGCACCGAACTTGGCCGTTCGAAGCGTGACGCGCGATCGACCGGATGCTGGGAGCCGCCCGCTCTCGATAGGGTCGAAGCCGCGGACGCGCGCTTCTGCCGTCCTGGACGTCCTCGGAACTCCGGCGGCGGGAAAGCGAGTTTTCAGTGAGTAGTGCCCAGGTGCCAGCCTCGACCGGCGACGACCTCGAGAAACTGCTGGCGGAACTCCGGGACCTGGTGCCTGGCGCCTTCCCTGACGGCGTCCTCGACGCGCGGCTCCTACTTGAAAGCGTCGGTGCGGCGGAACCGAGCGGCTCCGGCTTCGCGTTCTCATGGCCCGGCCTGGAAGAAGCGAGGGACGCGGCACGCGCCGCGACGACCGCGACGCTACTCCCCGACGTCGACGCGTCCCTTCGCTGGGAAGAATCGCGGGACGTACTGGTCGAGGGCGACAACCTGCAGGTACTTAAGCTGTTGAAGGCCGGCTATGACCGGCAGGCCAAGCTGATCTACATCGACCCTCCCTACAACACCGGCGAGACGTTCACGTACAACGACTCGTTCGCGGTGCCCGAGAGCGAGTACCTCGCGGCGACGGGCCAGCTCGACGCGCAGGGCAACGCGACGACGAGCAGGATCGAGAGCGGGGGCCGGAAACATGCCCCGTGGCTGTCGTTCATGTTCCCCCGCTTGACGGTCGCTCGCGGTCTGCTTCGTCGGGACGGCGTCATACTCGTCTCGATCGACAACAACGAGGTTCATCATCTACGTCTGCTGCTGGACGCCGTTTTCGGAGCGGATAATTTTGTAGACATGATGACGTGGAGAGGTGCGCGAAAGGGGGACGGCAAGCTCACGGCCGGAGGGCAGGATTACATTCTGGTCTACGCCCGCGATCTCGCTTTTCTGAAGGCGAACGACGTGCGTTGGAGGGAGGAGAAGACCGGGCTCGCCGAAATATACGCCAAGGTCGATGAGCTGAGGGCCGAATTTGGCACTAATTACGAAGAAGCCACGAAGGGCCTTCGTGAATGGTTCAAATCATTGAGGGACGACCATCCTTCGAGAGACCACGACTACTACGACCGAATCGATGCTAACGGCGTGTGGTTCTCCGACAACATATCGAGCCCCAACTATCGCGAAAACCTTCGGTATGAGTGGAAGGGTTACCAGCCGCCGGAGAATGGGTGGCGGTACGAGGAAGCCACGATGCAACGGCTCGACGCCGAAGGCCGGCTGATCTACCCGGAGGACATGACGCGGCGCGTGCAAATCAAGTCCTACCTGCACACGCGGGAACAGTGGGCGCCCGCTTCAGTGTTCTACAAGGATCGCCGAGCGGCCTCGACTGCCCTGAAGAAGCTCATGGGGTCAAAGGTGTTCGACAACCCGAAGAACACGGACGTTCTCGCACGACTGTTTTCCGCGATGACGGCCGAAGACGACCTGATCGTTGACTTCTTCGCGGGATCCGGATCGACCGGCCAGGCTGTGTGGGAGCAGAATCAAATCGACGGGATGCGCCGCCGCTGGGTCCTGGTGCAAATTCCGGAAATCCCTGACTCGTCGGAAGAGTCCGGTCGTAACGCCGTGAAGGCTGGCTACGAAACGATCTTCGAGGTCACGGCTGAACGGTTGCGTCGATCTTCGGCGCTGCCGGGGACGCGCGAGGTAGCGAAGGGCTTTCGCATCTTCCGAGCCGGGCCGTCGAACCTTCGCATCGACCCGCCCGTTTTCGTCACTGAAGACACGACCAACGGCGCGTTCTTCGAGCGCGCGATGTTCCAGGCGGCGGACGCCCCGGTGCTCGAGGGCGCCGACCCGCTCGCCGTCGCTTGGGAGGTCGTATTGAAGTCGACCGCCACTCGACTCGACGCGAAGGTCGAGGTCGTTCGGGTCGGTGATGTGGACGTCTATCAGTTCTCGTCGGCGGACGGCAGTGGGGAAGGCCGTCTCATGGTCTGTCTGGGCGCGTTCACACTCGACGCCGCCGCCGAGATCGGCCTGAATGACACGGACACCCTCATCCTCCGTGGCGACATCGTCGAGGACTCGGTGACGCTCACTCTGGCGCCTCGGCTTCAGTCGCGCCTCGTATTGCTGGAACGGATCGCTCGTGAAGTTTCGCTTTGACGATCAGCCGCACCAAGCGTCGGCCATCGCCGCCGTCGTCGACCTGTTCGAGGGGGCGCTGACTGTTTCCGCGTCGACTCGGATTGGCGAGGCACCGGGGTCGAACGGCCATGCGGGCTTCAACCTCGCACTCGGAACGCTCGCGGACAACTTGAAGGCGATCACGTCCCGGGAGCTAGTTCCTGAACAAGCTTCGCTCGAATTGCTCGAGGTTGAGGACCTTCTCGGCCACGACCGGTCCGTCCCCAACTTCTCGGTCGAGATGGAGACCGGAACAGGCAAGACCTACGTGTACATCGCGACGGCCCTCCGGATGGCCGAACTGTACGGGCTGCGCAAGTTCGTCATCCTCGTGCACTCGGTCGCCATCCGCGCGGGCGTCGTGAAGACCCTCGAGGACACCGCCGAGCACTTTGCCTCCAAGTATCCGGGCGTCAAGTACCACTGGGGAGTCCTCGGAGAGGGGCCCGCCCTGAGCGATTTCGTCGAGCCCTCCAGCACGGTGCAGATCCTCGTGGCGAGCGTGCAGGCGATCGACAAGCCGGAGTCCAACGCCGTCTACCAGAGCGCGGAACAGCCGCAGCTATGGTCGGCCGCGAGCAATGGGATCAACGGCATCGCGGAGCAGCGCCCGGTCGTGATCATCGACGAGCCGCAGAATATGGCCACCGAGCTGCGCCGCCGGGCTCTCGCGACCCTGAATCCGCTTACGGCTTTGAGGTACAGCGCGACGCACCGTGAACATTTCAACCTCGTGCACCGTCTCGGTCCGAAGGAAGCGAGCGAAGCGGGCCTCGTCAAGCGCGTCTTCGTCAAGGGCATAGTCGCGGGCGACGGAGGCGGTCCGTATCTGCGCCTGAAGAAACTGCGAAGCGTACGGAAGCGCATCGTCGCGGACGTCGTCCTAGATCGCGCCACGCGCTCGGGGACGCAGCGCGTCGAAACCGTGCTTCAGAACGGTTCGGATCTCTTTGATGAGTCGGAAGGGCTCGACGCTTACAAGGGCATGAGGATCGACCGTTTCGAGCGCAAACCCGATCGGATCGTCTTCGACGGTGGACTCGAGCTGCGCCTTGGCCAGGAAATAGGGGTCGACCCTCTCGCCATGTGGCGGGACCAGATCAGGTACACGATCCGTCAGCACCTCGAGCAGCAAGACCGACTGGACGCGGGCGACTATGACGTCAAGGTCCTATCTCTCTTCTTTGTCGAGCACGTTGCGGACTACATTGGCACTGACGAAGAGCCCGGCGTGCTGCCCGCCATGTTCGACGAGATTTACAGAGTGGAATGGCAGAGAGCGGGCCGCGCGCCCGAGGAATGCCCTCCGCCGGAGTCCCTGCGCGTGCATTACTTCCCGTCCACCAAAACGGGCATCTTCAAAGACACGAAGGGGAACGCTTCGGACGCGGAGCTGGAGTTGCGCGCTTACGATGAGATTATCGCCAATAAGGAGCTGCTCCTCGCTCGGGACAATCCGCGAGCATTCATCTTCTCCCACTCGGCGCTCCGCGAGGGCTGGGACAACCCCAACGTGTTCCAGGTCGGCTTCCTGCGGCACACGCGATCGGACCTTGAGCGGCGACAGCAGATCGGTCGGGGCCTGCGGCTCCCCGTGAACGGCTCGGGCGTCCGCGTCGCCGACGCGGCCGTGTGCCGTTTGACGCTGGTAGTGGACGAATCGTTCGCCGAGTTCCGCGACGCGCTGAACCTCGAATACGAGGCGGATGGAGGCGGCAGGACCAACCCTGGTCCCGATCCGATCAACGTCGACAACGAGGTGTGGGTCCGGGTTCGAGCGGACAAGCTGGCGAGCCCTGAGTTCGCCGAGCTCTGGAAACGCATCCGCTACAAGGCCACCTATCGAGTCGCGCTGAGTCCGGAGGGGCTACCGGCGGCCGTGGCCGCCTCGTCGCACCTGGACGCTATGAACTACATGGAGCGGCGCGCGAACGTCGTTCAAGAGGGCGAGCTGACGTATGACCAGGACGGCCAGGTTGTCACTTCTGAGTCTGCCCTGGCGCGGGACTCCGGAGAGGCTATCCGCATCATCGGCCGGCGCATCCCAAATCTCGTTCGCCTCGTCGAGGACCAGCTTCTCGCAGGCAAGTTCCCCATGCAGCTCTCCAGGTTGACGCTGCGGGCCATACTCCTCGCGCTTCCTGGCCGGTTCCAGCGGCGTGCCATGGACGACCCGCTCCGCTGGGCTCGGCTAGTTGCCGATGCCATCCGGGTTACTACCGTAGAGGCGATGCTCGACCACGTGTCGTACGAAGCGCTCCCTGAAGCCGACTGGTGGCAGGCGGACCTGGTCTTCCTGAACGAGGCGGTGAGTCCTCCGGCGAGCAGGGGCGGCGATGACCCGAGCTACGGGGTGATCCCGGCCCCAGCCGGAGGAAGCAACCTCTATGACCACACCGTGTACGACTCGCATGTGGAACGGTCGTTTTCTCAGCAGATGGAGAACGATCCGAGCCGCGTTAAGCTCTTCGCCAAGCTTCCACGGCGATTTAAAGTAGGAACGCCTGTCGGCGAATATTCGCCAGACTGGGCCCTCCTCGTTCAAAACGACGAGGAAGAGAGGTTGTACCTCGTGCGCGAGACGAAAGACACCCTCAACCTCGACGATCTCGATTGGGACGAGGCTATGCGGATCCGATTTGCCACCAGACATTTCTCTGCGGCACCGAACGGACCTGTCGACTACGGGAGGGTCACCGGCCAGAGTGGATTCAACATCTATTCCACGGACCCAGGGGCGGGGGCCTAGGTGAAGTGGAAGCTCGGCTTCGTGCTTGCAACGACGGCCTCGTACGAGGCAGAAGGGGGGAACGATGTACGTTCGGCGAATCAAAATTGCTAACTACCGGGGAATCAGGGATCTAGACTGGCACCTCCCGAAGGGGCGTGACCTTATTTGTCTCATCGGCCCCGGAGACAGCGGTAAGTCGACGATCATCGAGGCCCTCCTGCTTGCAATGGGTGACCGGTGGAACCCGACGACGAGCGACACTGATTTCTTCGAAGGTGCGATCGAGAAACCCATTGTCATTCGGGTCGTGGTCTCAGGCCTGTCGGCCGCCATAATGAAGGACTCGGCACATGGCCTCCATCTCAGCGGAATAGACGAGGACGGCAAGCTCTATCAGGATCCTACCGATGACCTAGATCCGTGCCTCATAGTGCAGATGGAGATCGACTCGACTCTGGAGCCCGTTTGGACGATCGAGCGGGTAGATATCGGCGACTCCTACGCCCTGTCCTCATACCAGCGGCGAGAATTCGCTGTCTTCAAGGTGGACGAACGCACGGACACACACTTGCGCTGGACCAGAACCTCGGCGCTCGGACGGATGTCGGCTGCCGATGGCGGACCCGGTGCCAAGAGCGCGATGGCCGTTGCGGCTAGGGCGGCAAGGGACGCCATCGGAGACCTCGAGGACGAGGGAATCGACGACTTGACTTCGCGGGTTCAGGACAAGCTCAACGAAGTCGGTTCGGGGTCCTTCGGCGCGATCCGGGCCGGACTGGATACATCTCTTTCGTCGGCAGGGGGAAACCTTGCGTTGTACGAGGACACCGTCCCTCTTGCCAATTTCGGTCTCGGAAGCAAGCGTCTTTCCGCCCTTGCGATCCAGCAGATGGCCGCGGGCAGCAGGTCAATCCTGCTCGTGGACGAGATTGAACACGGCCTCGAACCTCACCGCCTCGTGGCTCTTCTCCGTCGCCTCGTCGCCGACGCGAGCTACTCCCAGGTATTCATCACGACTCACTCGCCGATTGCCGTTGAGCAAGCGGCAACGCCGAACCTGGCGATCGTGCGAAACAACAATGGCGCAGTCCGTGTCGAGTTCCTGCCGGAAGGCACTTCGCAGACGGCCTTGCGTCTCCGTCGATCACGACCTTCGTCGTTCCTGGCCAAGCGAATCATTGTGGCGGAGGGAAAGACGGAGGAGGGGCTTCTTCTCGCCCTTATCGAGAGATGGGATAGCGAAAGGGCCAGTGCCGGCCGCTCCGTTGCCGCCGGAGAGGGCGTGGTCGTTCAGGACGGACAGGGCGGATCCGAGGTGCCGCCGCGGATGCGCGCCTTGGCGGACCTCGGCTACGAAGTAACTGGTCTTCTGGACAACGACGATAGGACCGTGGATAAGGCTGTCGCCAAGCTTGAGGCGTCTGGGATGACCATCCTTCGCTGGTCGCGGGGTTTCAACTCAGAGAAGCAGATCGCCAATTCGATCACGGTTGAAGGTCTTTCATCCCTCCTTCATCTCGGAGTGCAAATTCGTCGGAATGCCGCAACGGTGCTGAACGATCTTGAGCAGGCTGGGCTTCCCGACACCTTCGAGTCTTTGGACGTGTCGTCCTGGCTGGTCGACGGTTCCGTGAATGCCGAGGGCGCGGCTGAGATCATCGCCGATGCTATGATCTCAGCGGAATGGTTCAAATCCGTCGATGGAGGACGGGCGCTCGGCGAATGGGTAGCTACGAATCGGGCGTTCTTCATACGAGCCGAGATCTTTCAAATTTTCGACGCCGTGCATGACTTCATTTATCCGCCGCAGAGCTCCGCGTCGAACGGGGAGCGGGACGATGCCGGCAATTGACCTCGGAACAGAGCTTGAGGAACTGGCTGCAAGGGTCGTAGACGCGGCACCATGCGCATTGGAGATGCCCGCCGGCACAGGAAAAACGCATCTGCTTGCGGCAGCTGTCTTAGTGGCGGCGAAGCGGAAACAGCGAAGCCTCATACTCACGCATACGAACGCCGGAGTAGACGCGCTGCGAAAACGGCTCAAGACGTTCGGCGTCGATATGACGTCGTTTCGGATTGAGACGATCACAAGTTGGGCCTTCACCCTCGTTCGTTCCTATCCTTCTTTGGCCCGACTCTCGGTACCCGAATTGCCTGATTGGACCGACTCGGCCAGCTACATCGAGGCCGCGTCCCGGGTGCTGCAGTACAAAGCGGTGCGACGCATGCTGCAGGTTAGTTTCGACTTCCTATTCGTCGATGAGTACCAGGATTGCAACGTAAAACAGCATCAATTTCTCGGTGCAATAAGCGATGCCGTGCCCAACTCAGTCGTCTTCGGCGATCGCCTGCAAGGAATATTTGGGTTTGGAGGCGAAATTCTCGTCGACTGGGATGGGGACGTGTTTCCCCGGTTCCCGTTGCTGTCCGTCGAACACAAGGCGCACCGATGGGCAGACGTGAATCCCAGACTGGGAGCCTGGCTTCTCGGCCTCCGAGGCAGCCTGAAGCATGGCCAGACTCTCGATCTCTCGACTGTGAACGTCCCGGGAGTCCGATGGGTGTGTTCAACAGATTCTGACCTGGCAGACGTCGCATTCTCGTTCCGGGACTATTCGGAGACAGTCTTGATTCTCGACAAGTGGGCCGGTGATGTGGCTCGTCATGCGAGTAGGCTAGGAGGCTCCTATTCCGTCATGGAAGACATCCGAGGGCGCTTCATGTTGGACGAGCTGGCGAAGCTGCCATCAGACGGAAGTCCGCGGATCGCGTTCTGGCTGGCGGCTTTCGCCAAGCAGTGCATCGTGGGACTTAGCGGCATAGACAGCTCGGTCCTGCAAAAACTTGGCCGAAACGAGCCCATCGGTCATCTACGTCGTAACGGCATCGAGGGCGTGGTCGAAGACCTCGAGCAGCTCAGGATCGATCCGTCCTACGGGGCGGCGATCCGCGTCGCTAGGCGCATGACGATGACGGCGGGCTTGAAGGTCTACCGGTGGGAGGCCTGGACCGATGTGCTCGGAGCCATCGAAGGGAGCCTCGTCTCGGACTCGGGGCCACTAGAAGAATTTGGAAGAATTCGGGATCGGTTACGGCGCGCGGGCCGCCGAGCTCACAGCCGAATCGCTTCGAGAACCCTCCTCGTGAAGGGTCTTGAGTACGACCACGTCATTATCGCGGATGCCACAAAGCTGGTGGACCCCCGGAATCTCTACGTCGCGCTGACGCGAGCACGCAAGTCGGTCACCATCCTCGGCCCGAGTCCCATCGTGGAGCTGGTTGACGACGCTTGAGTGGCGTGTCAGGATCTTGTTTCCTGGCTACCAAATTCGTTTAGAGCCGTGCGTCCAACTGTTCAGCTTACGTCCTGGCGCCTTCCAACTCAGTACATGGTGACGAGAGAGATGCTCCCTGCGTCCCTATCCAATTTTAGGGCGAGTAATCTCTTTGTCAGGTTCCCGTCCCGATTTTCGAATTCAGCGCAGACTGCAAACAGTGGCGTGCCGTCGGATGCAAGCCTCATGTCATATATGTAGTTTGATTGTAGGTGGTCCGTAATGATTTCAGCCAGTTCACCAGGGCTTACTTCCTGCAGCCCAATACTCGTCATCAGCGCGAGCTTATCTTTCTCTCGGAGTAGGTACTTGTCCAGCTTGTCGGGATTGACGTGAACTGGTACTAGCTGCGTGTCCACATGCTCTCCGGTCGCAGCTGCTAACGATAAAATGGAATCCTCAGCTGAACCGTCAGACGAATAGGATTCGATCTTGTAATCCAAGAATGGATAGAAATACCAGTCAATTACTGTCGTAAGTCTAAATCCGAATTCGTCGTAAGGGAATCCAAGCGGATCTTCCTCCCCGACGAATGGGTCGTCGGCGCCGTGACTCAGGATAACGTTACCGTTGAAGAATATCTTCCCAAAGGTTAGCGTGTCCGCCATGAAGTCTCGTGCCTCACCCCCGAACGTAACGTCGATGTAACCTTTGTACCGGGTTTCGGACGAGAGTGCGGCGTGCATCGTCTCGACCTCGCTCGAAGACAGGTTGTTGAAGTACACAGCGTACAGGGTGTCCCAACGGAACGTTTCCCTACGTGCTTTCACAACGACGTGCTCAAACTCAGAAACAATTCTGGGCAATCCAAGTAGATCTCCGCTTTTCGTGGTGAATTTCGATGTCGTTGTCACGAGTGGCATCCAAAGGTTCATGAACGCGACCGCATAGTTGCCCTTGTGTTCTAGCCAGTCGTACAAGAGTACGATCTGGCGCCCCTTGCGCGACGGAACCAGGGCCGGCTTAAGGGTTGAATAATTGATTCCTCTTGTTGCTAAGAGTTCCGTCAGTCGAGTCAGTTCGCCTGTAACTAGCTTCTGGAACCGTGAGGGGTCTGCGCCGGATTCTTCGTACAGGAAATTCAATAGCCCACTGTCTCGAGCGTTTATGGCATGTATCGATATTGTCATGTTTCTAGCATACCTTGAGAAGGGTCAATGGGAAGAGCCTCTGAAGTGCGCGTCGACAGAGAGTGTGGGTAGCGGATATGCCCACCCGTCCGATGTCTGCGTAAGACTGTTCTTCGTACAAGAGAATGACTTTACCCCGCCTGATGAGTAAGTTCTTGAGCCGCTCCGCCTACACGATCCGCTCGTCTTTTGCTGCAAACTCATCCCGCAGTTCTTCACGCAGCTGCCTCCCGCAGACGAGCGGGACCTTCACTGCTTTTTCGGTCTGAGTCTTCGAACTGGATGCCTAGTAGGCGCCGAACAGCGGAGCGACGGCGACGGCCCACCGGTTGCTGGCGCAGTGAGAGGGAGAGCGACTATGCTTTCTAAGGACGTACGCGAACCGGCTCAGTTGTGTCAATTTCGCCGCCATCTGGGGCTGCCAAGTGGTGAGGCCGTGAGAATTACTTCCGAGCTTTTCATCCGCTCGGAGGGAGGGAGGCTGCCGCAACTGGCGGCCACTCCTCCGTGTAGATTCGAAGCCGAGATTTCAAACGGCGGCTGATGCGTTCCTGATTGGTGATTGGTGGGCTGCTCGCTCAGGGCCGCAGGAACTCTCCGCCCGCTAGCTCCGCCTTGACCGTCTTGGGGTCCCTCCCAATCTCCCGGCCGATCGCGTTCAGAGACATGCCCGTTCCGGCCAGCCTGCGAATCCGGAGAATCTCGGACCGGGTCAGCGGCTGCGGCCCGAGCTCCAACCCGCGGCTCCGCAGATGCTTCGCGACGATACCCCTACTCACGCCCCAGCTCGACGCCAGCTGCCTGACCGTCACGTTACCGGCCGAGTACTCCGCTGCGAGGCAGTCAATCTCGGCAGGGGAGAGGCGCCGTTGCCGTGCGAGCTCCTTCCGCTCCGGGTCATGGCGCACGGACCCGGACAGCAGCTCGGCCAACTGGCCGTCATGCACCATTTCGGATATGCGTCTTAGCGGGATCCGAAAGTTTGCGAACGCTTCGCTTCGGCGCACCAGACCCGTCGATGTACCGGCTGGACTCCCCGTACGATTGACGTCGTGTCCAAGGTCCTGAGCAGTCTCCCCGTCGGCGAACGAGTCGGCATCGCGTTCTCCGGAGGTCTCGACACCTCCTGCGCGGTCGCCTGGATGCGCGAGAAGGGAGCGGTGCCCTGCACGTACACGGCCGACATCGGCCAGTACGACGAGCCGGACATCGACGCCGTCCCCGGTCGTGCCCACGAGTACGGCGCCGAGATCGCCCGACTCGTCGACGCGAAGAGCGCCCTCGTGGAAGAGGGCCTCGTCGCCCTGCAGACCGGTGCCTTCCACATCCGCTCCGGCGGCAAGACCTACTTCAACACGACGCCCCTCGGTCGCGCCGTGACGGGCACGATGCTCGTCCGCGCCATGAAGGAGGACGGCGTCGACATCTGGGGCGACGGCTCCACGTACAAGGGCAACGACATCGAGCGGTTCTACCGCTACGGCCTGATGGCGAACCCGCGGCTGCGCGTCTACAAGCCGTGGCTCGACTCCGAGTTCGTCGAGGAGCTCGGCGGCCGCAAGGAGATGAGCGAGTGGCTCGTCGCCCGGGGCTTCCCGTACCGCGACTCCACCGAGAAGGCCTACTCGACCGACGCGAACATCTGGGGCGCCACGCACGAGGCGAAGAGCCTCGAGGAGCTCTCGAGCGGCCTGGACATCGTCGAGCCGATCATGGGCGTCGCCGCCTGGCGTGACGACGTCGAGGTCGCCACCGAGGTCGTGAGCGTCCGCTTCGAGGCCGGTCGCCCCGTCGCGATCAACGGTGTCGAGTACGCCGACGCCGTAGCGCTCGTCTACGAGGCGAACGCGATCGGTGGCCGCCACGGCCTCGGCGCGTCCGACCAGATCGAGAACCGCATCATCGAGGCGAAGAGCCGCGGCATCTACGAGGCGCCGGGCATGGCACTGCTGCACATCGCCTACGAGCGCCTGCTCAACGCGATCCACAACGAGGACACCGTCGCGTCGTACCACACCGAGGGCCGCCGTCTCGGTCGCCTCATGTACGAGGGGCGCTGGCTCGACCCGCAGTCCCTCATGCTTCGTGAGTCGCTGCAGCGCTGGGTCGCCTCGGCCGTCACCGGCGAGGTCACCCTGCGCCTGCGTCGCGGCGACGACTACACGATCCTCGACACCACGGGCCCGGCGCTGTCGTACCACCCGGACAAGCTCTCGATGGAGCGTGTCGGCGACGCGGCGTTCGGCCCGGACGACCGCATCGGCCAGCTGACCATGCGCAACCTCGACATCGCCGACTCGCGGGCACGCCTCGAGCAGTACGCCGCCGCCGGGCTCATCGGCGGGGCGACGGGCGACCTCGTCGGCGAGCTCGAGTCGGGCGAGTCGGAGGAGATCCTCGGCGGCGCGGTTGTCACCTCCGATGCCGACGACGCGCTCGGTCGTGCGACGGATCTCGCGTCCGAGGGCGCGGCGTTCGACTCCGGCACCGACTGACGCCGGTCTGCACCACGACGAAGGGGGCCTCCGCCACGTGCGGAGGCCCCCTTCTCTGCGACGTCACACGCGTCGATCGACACGTGGTTCGTCGGAGTGTGCGCGTGCATCGGGTGCGCGTACATCGTTCGACATTCCGCCTGTCGATCGACTGGCGAAACGTCGAACACGCGGCGGAAAGCCGAGCGCCCGCCCGCGTCAGCGCGCCTCGGCGGACTCCACGCGCTTCTGCCGCCACGGGCGCGCCGGCTTGTCGGGCCCGTCCCACACCTGCACGACGCCCCACGCGGCGGCGAGCAGCGGCACCGAGATGATCGCGCCGGTGATGCCCGCGAGCACCGTGCCGGCGGTCAGGCCGATCAGGATGACGAGGCCGTGCAGCTTGAGCGTCTTGCCCATCAGGACGGGCTGGAGCAGGTTGCCCTCGAGCTGGTTCACGAGGACGACGATGCCGACGACGATCAGCGCCTGGACGGGGCCGAGCGCGACGAGGGCGACGAGGGCGGCGAGGATGCCGGCCGCGGTCGCACCGACGATCGGGATGAACGCCGTGATGAACACGACGACGGCGAGGGGCAGTGCGAGCGGCACCCCGACGATCGTGATGCCGACACCGATGCCGATGGCGTCCACCGCGGCGACGGTGGCGGTCCCGCGGACGTAGCCGCCGAGCGTCTGCACGACCCGGTCACCCACGCGGCGAGCACGGTCGTAGCGGGCACCGGTGAAGGGACGGAGGAGGAACTCCCAGATGGCCGGACCGTCCTTGAGGAAGAAGAACAGCACCACGATCATCAGCACGAGACCGGTGAGGAAGTTCGCCGTGGCCGATGCCCCCGCGAGCGCGCCGGAGCCGAACTGCGAGCTGGTGACGAAGTCCTGGATGCCCTTCACGGCATCGTCGATCTGCGACTGGTCGATCGAGATCGGCAGCGTCGACGCGAAGTCCTGGAGCTGGTCGAACCCGCTCAGGGCCGACTTCTGCAGGTCGGGCCACTGCGAGATGACGGCCACGACGATGAGCCAGCCGACGAGGCCGAGCACGACGAGCACGCCGATCAGGACGGCGAGGGTCGCGAGGACGGACGGCACCCGGTGCCGCCGCAGCCAGGACACGACGGGGTGCATCGCCGAGGCGATGATGAGGGCGAGCAGCACCGGGATCGTGACGACGCTGAGCGTGGCGGCGGCGTAGACGATGCCGATCACGACGACGAGCACGACGATGATCTGCAGGCAGCGGGTGGCCAGAGCGCCGAACGAGTCGGACCACTGCTTGGCCACCTGGCTCGGCGGTGCGTCGGGGTGCGGGGGCTGCGGGGTGCCGAACAGGGGCATGGGGCTCCTCGGGGTACGGGTGTGCCCGCCCACCGTACCGGGGCGACGGCGATCCGGCCGGGGCGGCGTCGGTCACGGCTCGGCGTCGTCCGAGATCCGATGAGGACGTGGCGGCAGGCGCCCGGTGCGCGTTCCGGACGGTTCTCGTGCCGACGGTCGCGCGACAGTACGCTGGGGGACATCGGACCGACTCAGGGTTCCGTCGCCTTTGATGCTCCTCGCGGTCTGCGGGGTCTGGCGCAACGGGACGGTCCGATCGGATCCGGGGTGCGCATCACTCCGACGAAGGGCTGGTCGACGTGACCGCCACTGTCCACGTGTTCTCGCACCCCGCCGAACTGTTCGTCGGTTCACCTCGCACCCCCCGCGGCCCGCTGGCCGTGTCCGTCGTCGAGCTGGTGCTCGCGTGACCGCCCGCCGCCAGGAGGACTGGCACCGCCACGGCATGCGCTCGCCCGAGGACATCGCCGGCCTGCTCGCCGCGCGCCTCGGCGGCGCGGACGAGACGCTCCGCGCGGTCGGGCCGACGTGGGACGAGCCGTCCTACGCGGACTTCCTCGGCGAGCAGCTCTGAACCGACCGCCGACGAGCCGGCCGGCCAGCGACGAGCTGTCGCGGCCACCTGACGGACGGGAGGCGCGGTGCCAGCCGGCACCGCGCCTCCCGTCCGTCGTGGCGTCCCGTCAGACCGCCGCCGCCTCCTCGAGCGCGGCGTCCGCCCGCTCCGGCGAGCCGTCGGCGAGGCCTCGGGCGATCCGCCCGCGCGAGGCGAGCCAGAGCACCAGCGCCGCGCCGAACACGAGCACCTCGGTCACGGTCAGTGCCCAGATGATCCCGGCGAGCCCGAACCACAGGTTCCCGACGATCACGATCGGGATGAACAGCACGCCCTGCGCCATCGACAGCACCATGGCCGGCAGCACCATCCCGGTGGCCTGGAACAGCGAGGTCAGCAGCCCGGTGAACCCGTTCACGATCGTGGCGACGAGCTGCGCCGTGAGGATGGTCAGGCCGATCGCGAGCACCGAGTGGTCGCCGGAGAAGACCGTGAAGACCTGCTCGCGGAAGACGAACACCGTGCCGGAGAACAGCAGGACGATCGTCCCGACGGTGAACGCGGCACCGCGGAGTGCGGCTCGGAGCCGAACCGCGTCGCCCTTGCCGAAGGCGTAGGCGAGCAGCGGCAGCACGCCGATGGTCACGCCCATCACGAGGAACTCCGGGACCTGGGCGATGCGGACGGCGACGCCCATCGCCGCGAGCGGGTCGTCCCCGTAGGCGGCCGCGAGGTTGTTCAGCACGAGGGTCGTCACGATGAGGAACCCGGACTGCAGCAGTTCGCTCGAGCCGATACCGAACACCGGCCCGAGGATGTCCGCCCGCAGCGTGAACCACTTCGGTGCGAAGCTCACGTTCGCGCTGTTCCGCTGGAGCCAGACGATCCAGTAGCCGATCGCCACGACGTTGCCGAGGCCGACGGCGAGTGCGGCACCGGCGACGCCCCAGTGCAGCACGAGGATGAAGAGCACGTCGAACACGAGGTTGCCGACGGTCGACAGGACGAGCCCGACCATGGCCTGCCGTGCCGCCCCCTCGGACCGGACGATCTGCTCCAGGGCGAACGACGCGGCGAGCACCGGCACGAACGCGAGCATGACCGAGACGTACGCGCTCGTGGCAGGCACCGCGGCGGCGTCGGCGCCGAGCACGGCGACGAGCGGGTGCAGGAACACCAGGCCGAGCACGGCGAGGACCACACCGGTGACGACAGCTCCCCACAGGGCGAAGGAGGCGACGCGCTTGATGTCCTCGGCCTTGGCGGGATCGTGCTCCGAGGCCCCGAGCATGCGCGACATGAGGGCACTGCCACCGACGCCGAACACGCCGCCGACGGCCATGATGATGCCGAGGAGCGGGGTGCCGAACGTGATCGCGGCGAGCAGCGAGGTGTCGTGCTGCGATCCGATGAAGCCGGCGTTGATGACGTTGTAGACGGCGCTGACGACCATCGCGGCGGCCATCGGGACGCACAGGTGGACGAGCGCGCGGCCGATCGGTGCGGCGGACAGGTACCAGCGGTTCTTCGCCGCGGCGGTGTCGGGTGCTGTGGTGCTCATGGCTGCCTCCTTCTGGGCAGGGCGGAGCGCGCGCCGACCGTCGGTCGGCGCCGCAGGGCATGACTGATGACGCGATCGGCGGGTGCCGACGCGTGGGGGGTGGGTCGCGCCTCCTGGACGGGCCTGGAGGCGCGGGTCAGGTCACCGGGTGGGTTCCGGCAGTTCCGCGGTCACCTTGTGCAGGAGCTCCTGCAGGGTGGCGCGCTCGTGGGCGTCGAGCGGCGCGAGCAGGACGTCGTCGAGGGCGATCATGGCGTCCTCGAAGCCGGCGATGAGGGCGATCCCCTCGTCGGTGGCGAAGACCCGTTTCGTCCGGGCGTTCTCGGCGTCCGCCCGGCGTTCGACGAGCCCGCGGCGCTCGAGTCCCTGCAGGAGACTCGAGACGCTGGCCGCACTCGTCCGGGTGATGTCGGCGATGTCGCGCTGGATCGCGCCGGGCGTGTGCTGCAGGTACCCGAGCACGAAGCTCTGCTCCTGGGTGAGGTCGCGTTCGCGGACCCATTCCTCGGCCGCCTTGCGCTGCGCCCACCCGATCCAGCGCATCTGCTGGAGGGGCGTGTCGAACCGGGGTGCCTGCTGCGTCATGATCAGAACGCTAACCGTTCGACCTCTAACTGTCAACACTCGAACTGATCCGCTCACGGCGTGCCCCGAACGGGGGTATCGCCACGACGGGGGACCCCCCTTGTAGATTGCACAGGAAACGCGGTCTCACCAACCGCTCATCCTCAGCTCGACGACGCAGCCGAGCCCACCCGGGGGGATCAGGACATGGCACGAGGACGAACGATGCGCGCACGATCGATGCGCCCGTCCGTGGACGCTGCCTGCACCGCTCCCCGCCTCACCGGGGGTGATCACCCCGGATAGCCGCGCCCGCGCGCAGCACGACGCGCACACGTGACTCCGGGCCGCCCCACCAGCGCGCCCGTCGGATCTCCCGCCCCACCAGCGGGGGATGGATCAGCAGGCGGACGACCTCCGCCTGGAGGAAGAGGCACCATGCCACGCACTGCAACACGCTTCGCGCTCCGCGCGGGCGCCACGGCCACCGTCGCGGCCGTGATCATCGGGGGAGCAGCCCTCCCCGCACACGCCGCTGCGACCGACGCGACCCAGGCCGAGGGTCGTCTGCTCTCCGGCAGCGGCTCCGTCGACCTCGACAGCGTCGCGGCGCTCGCCGGGTCCTTCGGCGCGACCGCTCCCGGCGGGGCGACCGCCGGGCAGTCCGACCCGCTCGACCTCTCGGTGCTGAACAGCATCGGGATCAACGTCCCCGGGGGCATCCAGCTGCTCGGCCAGAACGGTCTCGTGAACGTCGGCGTCGCCGGCCAGGTCGCGAGCACGGACACCACCTCGGCGGTCGCGGCCGCCGGAGCCGTCGGCGCGGACGGCGCGATCCAGGTCGGTCCGGGCACCCCCGGCGCCGGCGCCACCGTGAACCTCACCCCGCTGCTCGGCGACCTCGACGTCGACGGCGTCGTGAGCGAGCTCTCGGTCCGGCTCGGCGCCCTGTCTGCCCGGGCCGAGGCGACGCGCACGTTCGGCGCTCCGGACGTCACCACCGACTACCAGGTCGCGGGCGCACAGGTCCGGCTCGTCAGCCCCGCCGTCCAGCAGCTCGTGACGTCGCTGGACACGACGCTCGGCACCACCGACGACACCGTGAACGCGGCGATCGGCGAGGACGGTCTCACCACCGACCTCACCGCGGCGCTGCTCGACCCGGTGACCGACGCCGTGAACACCCTCGGGCTCGGGGTCCTGACGCTCGACGACACCACCGCCCAGCTCACCGCCGACGTGGACCTGCAGGGTGCGCTCGCCACCGTGACGCAGCAGCCGCTCACCGACGGCCCGGTCACGATCGACCTGTCCACGGGTGTGGTCACGATCGACCTCGCGCAGCTCTACACGCTGAACGACCTGCCGGCGAACACCACGCTGCTCGACGACGCGACGATCAACGCGCAGATCACCGGCGCGATCTCGGACATCCTGACCGAGCAGCTGCCGGCACTCCTCACCACGACGCTCACGAACGCCCTGGACGTCGCCGACGTGCAGCTCGTCGTGGACACCGGCGTCGACCTGCTCGGAGCCGACGTGGCGGGGCTGACCCTCACGGTCGACACCACCGTCGGGGACCTGCTCGGCACCGGTGACGGCGCCACGCTCACGGTCACCGGCGACGGGATCCTCGGCCCGGTGCTCGGCACGCTCGACCCGCTGCTGCAGCCGCTGCTCGGCTCGACCATCGTCCCGGCGCTGACCGGCATCCTCGGTGACGTGCTCGGCGGGGACTTCGTGGCGGACACCGTGCAGACCCTGCTCACCACCATCACGTCGACCGTCACGGCGCTCGACCCGCTGCTCGACGTCGTGAACCAGCTCGTCTCCGTCACGATCAACTCGCAGACCGCCCCGGCGTTCACCGAGCCGACCGCCGACGACACCGGGGCCACCACGGTCCGGGCCGTCCGCGTGCAGCTCCTGCCGGCGGCGGACCTGGCGACCGTCGACCTCGCGACGGCGACCGTGCAGGCGGACCCGTTCGCGGGCATCGCCATCACCTCGCCCGAGGACGGGACGGACTACACGGTCCCGGCGGACGACGACACCACCTCGGTGCTGGTCACGGGCACCGCGGAGCCGGGCGCCGACGTCGACGTCACGCTCGACGGTGACGACGAGGGCACGCAGTCGACCGTCGCGGGCGAGGACGGCACGTGGACGGTCACGTTCCCCGGGGTCGCCGTCGGTGACCACGAGGCCGAGGCGGTCGAGACGATCGGCACGCTCGTGAGCGACCCCGCCGCGGTGACCTTCGCGGTCGCAGCAGCACCGGTCGACCCGACCGACCCGGGCACGCCGGGTACGCCGGGTACGCCCGGTACGCCGGGGACCCCCGGCGGCGCAGGCGGCCCCGGCGGCGCAGGCGGCGCGGGCGGTGCCGGTGCCGGTGCGGTCGGCAACGGCACGGGTGCCGGGAGCCTCGCCTACACCGGTGCCGAGCTCCTGCCGCTGCTGCTCCTAGCCGGGCTGCTCCTCGCGGCCGGCGGCGGCACGCTCGTCGCGCGGCGCATGCGTCGAGCCTGACCCGGACGGGCGCCGGCGGGTACCGGCGCCCGTCTTCCGGGACCGCGGCGCGTTCGGGTCGCCGCGGTCCCGCCGGTGCGGTGGTGGTTCGGGCCACCACCGCACCGGCACCCCTCGTCCGCCGGCCGGCCCCTCCCGCCGGCCGACTCGATCCACCGCTTCCGACCGATTCCGACCGCTTCCGACCGCTTCCGACCGCTTCCGACCGCGACGTGAGGACCACCGTGCACGACCACGACACCCACCCGCTCGACCGCCACGTCGGGCCCCCGCACGTCGAACGCTTCGTCCTCACCCGGGCGCAGGAGACCATCGGCGTCGTCTGCACCTGCGCGATCGGGGCCGACCACGACAACACCATCCGTCCGGTCGGCGCGGATCGCGTCCACTGAACCCTGTGCACGCGGCGGATGCAGCGGGATACTGGGGTGGTGCGTGAACTCCAAGCCGCCATCGCAGCGGACCTCAACGTCCAGCCGACCATCGACCCGGAGCAGGAGATCGCCCGTCGCGTCGGGTTCCTCCGAGACTACCTGCTCACCACCGGTGCCAAGGGCTACCTGCTCGCGATCAGCGGCGGCCAGGACTCGACGCTCGCCGGACGCCTGACCCAGCTCGCCGTCGAGTCGCTCCGCGCCGAGGGGCACCCCGCCGAGTTCACCACCGTCCGCATGCCGTACCGCGTGCAGGCCGACGAGGACGACGCCCAGCTCGCGCTGCAGTTCATCGCGGCCGACCCGGGCATCACCGTCAACATCGAGCACGGTGTCGACGGGGTCGTGCAGGACACCGCGGCCTCGGGCGTGGAGCTGAGCGACTTCGTGAAGGGCAACGTCAAGGCCCGGATGCGGATGGTCGCGCAGTACGCCGTCGCCGGGCAGCGGGGGCTCCTCGTCGTCGGGACCGACCACGCCGCCGAGGCCGTGACCGGCTTCTTCACGAAGTACGGCGACGGCGGTGTCGACCTCACCCCGCTCACCGGGCTGTCGAAGAGCCAGGGCCGGCAGCTGCTCGAGCACCTCGGCGCCCCGGCCCGCCTGTACGAGAAGGCCCCCACCGCCGACCTGCTCGACGAGACGCCCGGCCAGACGGACGAGGCGAACCTCGGGCTGTCGTACGCCGAGATCGACGCGTACCTGCAGGGCCGCGACGTCCCGATCGAGGTCGCCGAGGCGATCGAGTCGCGCTACCGGGCGACGGAGCACAAGCGCCAGGTCCCGGCGACGCCCTTCGACGACTGGTGGCGTGCGGGCGCGTAGGCGCTGACGCGACCCCGTCCAGGAGGCGCGGTGCGGGTCCGTCCCGCACCGCGCCTCCTGTCTGTCCGGCCGTGCCCCGTGGGAACCTCCCCTCTGTCCCCACGGCTACAGGCCGAGCGCCCAGTCGAGTTGCGGGGAGTCGAAGGCGACGCGCATCGCGTCGCGCTCGTCCGACGGGACGCCGAGCGCGGCTGCGACGCGGTCCCAGCCGGCGACCGCCCCTGCCACGCGCTGGAGCACACGTTCTGCGTCGGGGTTCCGGAGTCGGAACGCCCCGGCGATCGTGAGCAGGTTCCGGAGGTCGCGTGCCCGCGGGTCGTCCGACGAGGAGATCGCACGGGAGTCGATCACGCCGCGCTGGCGGCTGGGGTTGACGTCGAACACCGGGGACAGTCGCCACCCGTCCACCGTGTGCAGGAACGCGTGGTTCCGCCAGTGGTCGTCGACGTTGTTCACGAGCACGGAGAGCGCGATCCGGCCGAACATCTCCCGCAGGTCCGCGGCCGGCGCCGCGCTCCAGTGGTCGATCGCATCCGAGAGGTCTTCGTAGGTCAGCCGGGACCCGTCGTCGTGCGCGCCGAGCTCGAGGGCGGTCCGTGCCGACATGTAGCCGATGCGGCTCCCGGTCGCGTCGCGGTCGAAGCGCTCGGAGACCAGCACCGCTCGCCCCGCACCAGGCGGGACGAGGGACCACCGCGGGACACGGAGCCCGGCGTCGGCGGCCAGTGCGAGCGCGACGGCCTCCCATCGCTCGACGTCGAACCGGCCGTCCTTCGAGTGCGGGAGCTTCGCGATGGCCAGCGTGCCGCGGTCGGTGGTGATGTTGGCCTTCGGGCGCGCGCCCCCGGGAGACGTCGCGACGTCGCCGAGGTAGGCGATGTCCTCGTCGGTCGCCTCGTCGTCCTCGTACCGGGCGGCCGCGGCGAGGATCCGGTCGAGGTCGTGCACGTTCGCGACCCCGGTCTCCGATGACAGCCAGGTACCACCGGAGCGGAACCGCAGCGAGCCGGTCCGGGTGTGGTCGGAGACGCCGAGCAGGTAGTCGAACTCGCCGAGCCGACCGGGCAGCGTCGTGTCCTGCTGTCGACGGAGTGCGTGGTCGGCGCGGATCAGCTTCTGGCCCCAGTCGTCCGGGGCCGCATCGCTGAACGCCCCCGGCAGGGTCTGGCTCTCGGCCGTGTAGGTCCGACCTGGCCGGAGGGGGAGGTCCGGGGAGACCTGCCAGCCGTCCCGGAGGAACGCCGGGTCGTACTCGAAGGACGACGAGGCCAGGGTCCGGAGTCCCTGGAACGACGGACGCAAGGTCCCCACGCGTCGGGGTTCTGCCGCTTCGCCGGACCAGACCTCGACCACGTCCTGTGTCACAGGGTCCCCCCGCGCCGCAGGATGTCGTCGATCCGAGCGCGCGCGGTGTCGCTCCGGAAGGGGTCGATCGCCTCGACCGCGGTGTCGGCAATGCCGAGTGCACCGAGCACCGCGAACAACGAGTCGACACGACCGCCCGTGCCGTTCTCGATCGCGCGCAGGGTCTCCCGCGTCACCGCGGCACGGTCGGCCAGTTCGGCGGCGGACATCCCGTTCACCGAACGCCAGCGGCGGATGTTCTCACCGAAGGCCGCGAGCTGCTGGCGCCGCCGGGGCGACGTCCGTTGGACCATCGCAGACCTCCTGGTAGGAAAAGCTTGCACAACCGCCGTTTCTGGCAGTGAATCATGCCAATTGTACGCCTAACCGCTCCCCGCCGGGCGGCAGGACTCCTAGGATGGGACCAACGGAACAACAGATGCGGAATCCAGGCTGCGGCCTGTTCCACGAGGGGGAGTCATGGAAGTCCTGTTCGCGCTCGGAGCCGTCCCGCTGATCGTCGTGGGGGTCGTCGTCCTGGCGGTCATCGTGCTGATCTACGCGAAGCTCGTCTACCGCAACGCCGGCGCCGACGAAGCGCTCATCATCACCGGCAAGCGCTCCCGCAAGGTGAAGAACCCCGACGGAACCGAGACGGTCGAGTCCGGGATCAAGGTCGTCCTCGGCGCGGGGGTCCTGGTCCGGCCGTTCTTCGAGCGCGTCGCCAAGATCTCGCTGAGCTCGCGCGCGATCGACATCAACGTGAACGCGCAGGACTCCCGCGGCGTGACCATCGACGTCGAGGCCGTGGCGCTCGTCAAGGTGGGCGAGGCCGACGCGTCGATCCGGGCCGCCGCGCAGCGGTTCCTCGGCCAGGAGAAGAAGATCGACGACTTCGCGCGCGAGGTCCTGTCGGGTTCGCTCCGTGCGTCGATCGGTGCGACCGACGTGTCGACCATCATCCGCAACCGCGACCAGCTCACCGTCGCCGTGCTCGACGTCGCGAAGGACGCCCTGCACAGCCAGGGACTCGACGTCGACTCGTTCGAGATCAAGGGCATCTCGGACCGCAACGACTACATCAGCGACCTCGGACGTGCCGAGCGCGCGCGGGTCCGGCTCGAGGCCGAGAACGCCGAGGCCCAGGCCGACCGCGAAGCGCGTGAGGCCCGTGCCACGGCCGACCAAGCCATCGCCGAGGCGGAGAACACCCTCGCGATCCGTCGGGCCGCCCTGCAGCTCGACGCCGACCGTGCCTCCGCCGAAGCCGCCGCCGCTGGCCCGCTCGCCCAGGCCCGCGCGGCGCAGGGCGTCGTCGAGCAGGAGCAGCTGACCGCGCAGAAGCGTGCCGAACTCCGCCGTGCCGAGCTCGAGTCCGAGGTCTCCGCGGTGGCCGAGGCGCAGGCGCGCAAGACCCGCGTCGAGGCCGAGGCGGCCGCCGCTGCCCAGGTCGAGACCGCCCGTGCCCAGGCAGAGGCCCGACGCATCTCGGCCGAGGCGATCGCCGCCGAGGCCCAGGCCGAGTCCGAGGCGCGCAAGCTCGCGGCCGACGCCTCCCGCGCCGAGGGTGAAGCCGCCGCCGACGCGATCCGCGCCAAGGGCCAGGCCGAGGCCGACGCCACGAAGGCACAGGCGGACGCGCTCGCCCAGCACTCCGAGGCCGTCCTCCGGGTGAAGGCGATCGAGACGCTGCCGAGCATCGCCCGCGAGCTCGCGGCGCCGATGGGCAACATCGACAAGCTGACCGTGGTGTCCTCCGACGGCGCCGGAGCACTCTCGAAGAGCGTGGTCAGTCAGTTCAGCGAGGTCGACGCCTTGCTCGGGACGACGGCCGGCTTCACGCTGAGCGACATCGTCAAGAGCACCACGACGGGGCAGGCCGCAGCCCGCGCCGTCGTGCGTGAGCAGGAGTCCGCGGCGGCCGAGTAGCCGATCCGTCGTCCGGTGCGGGCGCGGCGGGGGTCAGTCCTCGTCGCGCCCGTCGTCGTCGCGGCGGTCGCGCTGCTGGCCGCCGGCGTCCTCGCGCTCACCGGAACCGTCGTGTCCGTCCCGGCGCTGGTCCGCCAGGCGCTGCTGCCAGACGACGCTGCGGGCGGCTCCCTCGAGGATGTCGTCGACGCTCCGGCCGGTCTGCGCGGCGAGGGCACCGCTGAGACCCGCGGTGAGCGTGCCCCCGGCCGACGCCAGTCGTTCGACCACCTGCTCCTGCCGCTCGGTCAACGGTTCGTCGATCATCTCGTCGATGGTGTCGCGGATGTTCTGTTCGCTCGCGTCCAGGGCCGCCTCGTCGCCCGAGTGCAGCGCTGCTGCCTCGCCGACGACGACGAGTCCGAGCCGCGCAGCATCGTCTTCCGGACGCTGGCCTTCGTGCTCGTCAGTCATGTGCGGGACGGTACGCTCGACCGGATCACGCTTCCTGGACAGCGGGGTACGTGGGCGCTTCCCCCGGCGGCAGTCCTCCCCACCGTCGCAGCAGCCACTCGGCGGCCGCCAGCCCCTCGCGTCGTTGGAAGTCCCGGAGCGTCGGCATGTGCGGGATCGCCGGGCGGGACGCCTTCTCGAAGAACGTCCCGGCGAGCCCGGCGAGGACCGCGTCCACGCTCGACGCCGGCACCCCGGCGAACACCCGGTGGGTGGCGAGGTGGTGCTCGACGTCGGTGTCCTCGCCGCGCACCAGCACGTCGAGCAGGTAGGTGAGCGGGTCGAGCCAGTGCGCGCCGACGGCCGCCCACGGCCAATCGATGACCCAGACGACACCGTCCGCGTCGACGAGCAGGTTGTCGGCGCGGCAGTCGACGTGCGCCAGGGATCCTCCGTCGACGGCCGCCGCGGCGTCGCGTGCCGCCCGCGCCATCGCGGGGGCAGCGGCGACCACGTGCGCCGGGACGACGTCGGGGAAGCCTGCGGCGGCCATCCGGTCCCAGGCGCCGAAGTCCTCGACGAGGTCGTCCGCGACGCGCGGGAGCTGTGCGAGCGTCCCGGTGGCGGTCGGCAGCGTGTCGAGTGCGTCGAGCACGGCGGTGACGTCGGACCCGTCGCCCGCCGCGCCGGGGTGGTGTCCGTCCACGTCCTCGATGACGAGGGCGATCCAGTCGTCCCCGTCGACGGTCCCGCGCACAGTGTCGACCAGCCGAGGCGCCTGCACGGAACCGGGCAGGTGGCCCATGACCTCGGCCTCACGCTCGTGCATCCCGAAGCCGTCCGGGTTCCGCGACCGCGAGAGCGTCTTCACGAACGCTCGTCGACCGTCCGCGGTGACCACCCGGTCGGCGCCACCGGGGGAGTACCCACCCGCCTGTGACTCGGCTCGCGCCACCGCGCCCCCGAGCACCGTCTCGATGCGCTCCCGCAGGACTGCCGGCACATCGGTCCACGTCGTCCGCCCCATGCGGCCCACGGTACCTGAGGAGGCGTTCACAAACATGCACAATGGGAAAGATTGCGTATGTAGCAAAGGTGCTCATGGTGTAAAGTTGCAGCGTCTGCAAGGTTGACCCGCCGTCATCGGCCCGCCACGACGCCCCGGCGTCCCTCGCGACCACGACCACCACACGCACCCCTGAAGGACCCCCATGTCTACTGCCACCGCACCCGTCGAGGTGTCGCGCGGACGACAGAGCTCCCCGGCCGGCCAGCCGGGGAAGCCGATCATGTCGCACCGCCAGATCCTCCTCGTCATCTACGGCCTCATGGCCGGCATGTTCCTCTCGTCGCTCGACCAGACGATCGTCGGCACGGCCATCCGCACCATCGGCGACGACCTGCACGGTCTCGACCAGCAGGCCTGGGTCACCACGGCCTACCTGATCGCGTCGACGATCACCACGCCGATCTACGGCAAGCTCTCCGACGTCTTCGGTCGTCGTCCCCTCTACATCTTCGGCATCGCGGTCTTCATCATCGGCTCGCTGCTCTCGACCATGTCGACCTCGATGATCATGCTCGCTGCGTTCCGTGCCTTCCAGGGCATCGGTGCCGGTGCGCTGATGTCCCTGCCGCTCGCGATCATGGGCGACATCCTCGCTCCCCGCGAGCGCGCGAAGTACCAGGGGTACTTCCTGGCCGTCTTCGGCATCTCCTCGGTCATCGGTCCGCTCATCGGCGGGCTCTTCTCCGGCGCGTCGACCATCCTCGGCGTCACCGGCTGGCGCTGGGTCTTCCTGATCAACGTCCCGATCGGCATCGCGGCGCTCCTCATGGTCATCGCGTTCCTGCACCTGCCGAAGTTCGGCGACGCCAAGGCGAAGCCGCGCATCGACTGGTGGGGCGCGACCTCGGTCATCGTGACCCTCGTCCCGCTCCTGCTCGTGGCCGAACAGGGCCGCACCTGGGGCTGGGGCTCGGCCGCCGCGATCGCCTGCTACGTCATCGGTGCCCTCGGCCTGGTCGCCTTCCTCGTCATCGAGACGCTCATGAAGGACGACGCGATCATCCCGCTGAAGCTCTTCCGCTCGGGCGTCTTCTCGATGGCCACGATCCTCGGCTTCCTCGTGGGCTTCGCGATGTTCGGCGCCATGCTGACCATCCCGCTGTACCTGCAGATCGTCACGGGTCTCACCCCGACCGAGTCGGGCTTCGCGACCCTGCCGATGATCGGTGGGCTGATGATCGCCTCGATCGCCTCCGGCCAGATCGTCGCCCGCACCGGCAAGTACCGGATCTTCCCGGTGATCGGCACCGCGCTCGTCTCGCTCGGCTACGTCGTCCTGACGTTCATGACCATCGACAAGCCGCTCTGGTTCCTGATGATCGGCATGTTCCTCATCGGGCTCGGCCTCGGCCAGCTCATGCAGAGCATCACCCTCGCCTCGCAGAACTCCGTGCAGCCGCGTGACATGGGTGTGGCGACCAGTTCGGCGACGTTCTTCCGCCAGATCGGCGGAACGCTCGGCACCGCGGTGCTCCTGAGCGTCCTGTTCTCGATCATGCCGGCGAACATCCTGCACGCGACGGCCGACCAGAAGAACCTGACCGGTGCACTCGACGCGGCGCTCAACCCGACGGTCGCCAGTGCCAAGGCGAACCAGGGCGTCATGGACCAGATCTGGAACCCGATCGTCACCCCGATCAAGCAGCAGGTCCAGTCCGGGCTCGACCAGGCCACCGCGCAGGTGACCCAGGCCACGGCCGGCGCTCCTGAGGCCGTGCAGCAGCAGGCACTCACCGCCGCCGCCGACAAGGCCCACGCGTCCGTGCAGGACGGCAAGCTCGTCGTCGACTGGTCCGACTCGGCCCAGCGCACGTACTGGGTGGACGACCTCGCCCCGGCACTGTCGAAGCAGATCGACGAGGGCGCGAGCGACAAGGGCGCGTCGAGCAGCGAGACGAGCGACACGTCCTACCTGAACGGTGCGGACGCCGCGCTCACCAGGCCCTTCATGACCGGGTTCAACTCGTCGGCCGTCACGGTCTACTGGGTCGGCTTCGCGGTCATCCTGCTCGCCTTCGTCCTGAGCTGGTTCTTCAAGGCGCCGCCGCTCCGCAAGAGCTCGGCCCTGCAGGAGCAAGCGGACAACGAGGGCACGGCTGACGACCTCGAGGTCCAGGCGGTCAAGGCCGCCGACACCATGGGCTCGCCGACCGCTCCCGTCACCGGTTCGATCCCCGTCCAGCGGGGCGCGTCGGACCGCTAGGCCGCACGGGGCCTCCCGCCACCGCGGGAGGCCCCGTCGTCCGTCCGAGGAGCCACCACGTGACCACCACCGAAGCCCCCGCCCCCGGCGACAGCGGCCTGCGGGAGCGCAAGAAGCAGCAGACCCGGGCCGCCATCCACCGGTCCGCGCTCGAGCTCGTCACCGATCGCGGGCTCGCCGGCGTCACGGTCGAGGAGATCTGCGCCGCCGCCGGCGTCTCGCCCCGCACGTTCTTCAACTACTTCCCGTCCAAGGGCAACGCCGCCCTCGGCCTCCCCGCGACCACCGTCCCGGACCCTGCCCGCGCGACCTTCCTCGCCGGTGCGGGCACGCTCGTGTCCGACCTCTGCGACCTCGTCGCGCAGACCGTGACCCTGCCCGAGGACCGCCGCCGGATGAAGTCGCTCGTGCAGGCGCGGCCCGAGATGGTCCCGACGATGCTGCAGTGGATGGCCGAGGCCCGGTCGGCGATCGTCGAGGTCGCCGCCGAACGCACCGACGCCGAGGCGGCACGGACCGCCGTCACGCTCGTCATGGCCGCCGTCATCGAGGTCGCGCACCGGTTCTCGGTCGCGTCCCGCGACGAGCTGGCGGACCGGCTCCGCGGCGTGGTCGCGGAGATGGGGCGGCTCGCCGCCGGCTGAGCAGCGCGACCACGTCCAGGAGGCGCGGTGCGGGTCCGACCCGCACCGCGCCTCCTGGACGTGTCCGGCCACTGTCATCGCATCCAGTTTTTCAACATGTCAGATACCGCATATTTGGGTGTCCGACTACGAAAGGCTCCGGATGCACATCCCTCGAACCCTCTCCACCTGCATGACGGGCGCGCTCGGCGTCATGCTGCTCGCCGGCATCGTCAGCGTGCCGACGACCGCGACGGCTGCCACGAGCAGCGCGGTCGCACCGGTCCGCGACGCGGTCGTCACGATCGAGAGCGAGCCGCACTACGCTCCGGGCGGCGCGGTGCGGATGTCCGGGACCGGCCCGGCGAACGAATGGGTCGTGGTCGACGGACTCCCGACCGATCCTGACGGCACGATCGGTTCGAACGGCGCGTTCATCGACGAGCGCGGCGTCTGGACCCTGACGACGTTCCCGAGCGCCCACGAATCGCGGTACGACGCGACGGTGACGCCGATGACGGTCCGGTCGAACGAGTACGTGCCGATCGGTCCGCCGGTGTCGCAGACCCTGACCGCGGATGCCGGGTACGCGATCGTCGAGCGGGACCTCACGGTGACCGGTGGACTCGAGGTGCGTGAGGGAACCAGGGCAGTCCTCTCCGGAACGTCGAACGCGTTCTCCAGGGTCCACCTCGAGTTCGAGAACGGGCAGTTGGCCATCGGGTTCGCCGACCAGGCGGGCGAGTGGTCCCTCGTCGGTGACAACCCGCTCACCCACAGCCAGACGGTCCGGGTCCTCGCGAACGAGGACGCCGGCGGAACACTGAGGGAGATCGTCGAGGCCGACGTGGTCGTCGTCGACGAGAACGGTGACCCGATCGAGGACGGCGACCCCGGTGAGGAAGTCGACCCGCCCGAGTCCGTACCGGTCGAGGTCACCTCGGACCTGACGTACCTGCGGGGGGAGCGTCTCCGGATCACGGGGACCGCGACGCCCGGAGCCGAGATCGAGGTCATCGCCTCCGACTCCGTCACCAGCTCGTCCCTCGGCGGGACGGTGACGGCGTCGCCCGAGACCGGGGCGTTCGAGTTCGTCTCCGACCGTAACGTCGCGATGCCCAACGGGCTGCCCGTGCTGGACGTGACCGTCCGCCAGGGCGATGACGAGACCGATCTCGCGTTCCACTCCCTCCAGGAGGGCGTCGCCTTCCGATCGACCCAGGTCACCTCGGACACGACCTACGACGAGGGCGCCGAGACGGTCGTCTCCGGCACGACGTCGCCCCACTCGCTGCTGTCGGTGCAGGTCGCCGACCTCGGCCGCGCGGACCTCGTGCGGGCGGACGCGGACGGTGCCTTCACGTTCACCACCACGAAGCTCGCCGGGCCCGAGCAGACCGTGCGCATCGAGCAGCTCTTCGAGGCCGGCGAGACGACCGAGCACGTGTTCACCCGTCGCGACGACGCCCCGGCGATCACGGTCGCGACGGAGACGTTCGTCAAGGGGCAGAAGCAGCGCATCGAGGGCACGGCCGCGCCGAAGGCGAAGGTCAACATCTACTCGGGGTCGAAGTACCTGATGAACGTGACCGCCGATGGTGCGGGCAAGTGGTCCTACACGACCGGGGCTGTCATCAACGACGACACCTTCACCCGGACCCTCAAGTCGGACGGGGCGAAGGACGTCACGTTCACGTTGACGGCTGCTGAGCAGGAGCAGGCGGCGCCGATCACGGTGGCGACGACGTCGTTCGTGCAGGGCAAGAAGCAGCTGATCGAGGGCACGGCTGCGCCGAAGGCCCGCGTCGATGTCTTCTCCGGGTCGAAGTACCTGATGCACGTGATCGCGGGCGCTGACGGGAAGTGGTCGTACACGACCGGTGCCGTCATCAACGACGACACCTTCACCCGGACCCTCAAGTCCGTCGGGACGGACGACGTCACCTTCACCCTGACCGCGAAGTGAGCAAGAACATGCAAGCGCAGAAACACCCCACGACGACGGGCCGACGCTGCGCCGGTGGTGCGATCGCCGTCGCGGTCCTCGCCGGCCTCGTGACCCTCCCCGCTACCCCGGCAACGGCCGCCGAGCCGTCGACGTCCGCGTCGCAGACCGCCGAGCGCGCAACGCAGACCGACCGCGCCACCATCGAGAGCGACCTCCGGTACCTGCCGGGCCGGCCCATCGGCATCGCCGGCACCGGACCCGCCAACGAGTGGATCAAGATCACCGGGTTCCCGGCGAAGGACGGCACGACCAGGACCTTCGGCACGCTCGTCCGCCCGGACGGCGTCTGGTCGACGACGGGAGGGTCGGTTGTCGCGACCGCTCCCAGGTACGACGTCACCGTGACGCCGATGCGCCTCGGCGAGAAGGACCTCGAGCCGTCCGGACCGACGGTGTCGGCCACGCTCACCGCCGACCCCGAGTTCACGACCATCGAACGGGACTTCACGGTCACCGACGGGCTGAACGGACGGCCCGGAGAACGCGCCGTCCTCTCCGGCACCGCGAATGCCTTCTCGCCGGTGCTCCTGCGCTTCGAGCGTGGTGTGGTCGGGGCGACCGCGGACCACCGGGGCATGTGGTCGGCGCGGAGCAATCACGTGCTCACGCGCGCCGAACAGGTCACGATCACCGGGAACTCGAATGCGGACGGCACCGGCGGCACCCCGCTCACCGTCGAGGTCACCGTCGACGGCGGTGGTGAGGACCCGGTACCGATCACGGCACCGGTCGTCGTCACGTCGGACCTGACGTTCCTCAACGGGACGCCGCTCCGGATCTCGGGCACGGCGTCGCCCGGTGCGCGGATCGAGGTGTCAGCAACGGATGCGTTCGATGGCGACGGACTCAGCGGATCGGTGGTCGCTTCGCCCACCACCGGCGAGTTCGAGTACGTCTCGGGGCGGAAGATCGGCACGGAGTCCCTGAGCTCGAGGCTCGACGTCACGATCCGCCAGGGAGACGAGGAGACGCACCACGAGCTCCGTTCCCTCCAGGAGGGCGTCGCCTTCCGGCCGGTCGCGATCACGTCGGAGCAGACCTTCGTCCGCGGGATGCCGACCCGGATCACCGGTGTGGCGTCACCGTACGCGCTCCTCTCGGTGTGGTTCGGCAGGTTCGGCGCCGCCGATCTCGTCCGGGCGGATGCCGAGGGGCGGTGGGAGATCACCACGTCGAAGCTCTACCTGGACAACGAGACGGTGAGCGTCACCCAGCACTTCGAGGATGGCGGGACCGTGGAGTTCCCCTTCACCCGCACCGACAAGGTCGCACCGATCACCGTGGCGACCAAGACGTTCGTCACGGGCCAGAAGCAGCTGATCGAGGGCACGGCCAAGCCCAACGCACGAGTGGACGTCTACTCGGGGTCGAAGTACCTCATGCACGTCATCGCTGGGTCCGACGGGAAGTGGTCGTACACGACCGGCGCCGCGATCACCGACGACACGTTCACGCGGACGCTCAAGTCGCTCGGCGCGGACGACGTGACGTTCACGCTGCACGCTGCGCCGTCCCAGACTCCGCCGATCACGGTCGCGACGACGTCGTTCGTCAAGGGCCAGAAGCAGCTGATCGAGGGCACCGCCGCGCCCAGGGCGAAGGTCAACGTCTACTCCGGCTCGAAGTACCTCATGAACGTCACGGCCGGCGCCGACGGCAAGTGGTCGTACACGACCGGAGCGGTCATCGACTCCGACACCTTCATCCGCACCCTCAAGTCCGCCGGGACTGAGGACCACACCTTCACCCTCACCAAGGAAACAGACTGAACATGGAACACCAGAAGCAGCACAAGTACACCCCCGGTCAGCGGTGCGCCGGCGGCGCGATCGCCGTGGCTGTCCTCGCCGGCCTCGTAGCCCTCCCCGCGACCTCGGCGACCGCTGCGGCCGCCGCTGCGCAGACCACCGCGGTGGCGCAGTCAACGGAACGGTCGACCTCCGCCGCCCTGGCCGTCACGCACGGGCTCCAGTTCGCACCGGGCGACCGAGTCGGCCTGACCGGTACCGCAGCCCCCGACGCCGAGGTGACGATCGCCGGGCTGCCCGGGAAGAACGGCGCGATCGACAAGCCCGCCACGGTGCTCGCGGACCACACCGGCAAGTGGGTCGTCGCGACCTCCGCCGGTTCGGCACGCGCCGACTCGTACGACCTCACCGTCACGTCCGGAGGCACGTCGATCGACGTCACCACGAAGGCGGACCCGGACTACCACCTCGTCGAGCGGGAGCTCACCGTCCCGGCAGGCCAGCGCTTCGTCGCCGGCGAACGGCCGGTGGTCTCCGGGACCGCGGACGCGTACTCGATCGTCATCGTCCGGGGTCTGCCCGGTACGCCGTCGAGCGATGCGGTGGGTGCGATCGCCGACGAGAACGGCGACTGGTCGATCCGTGCCGCGCAGCCCGCGTCCGGCGCGATCGTCGTCGACGTGACCGGGCAGAGCCTCGGGCAGTCGAAGACCGTGCAGGAACACGTCGAGCTCGAGGCCCGAGCGGGCGAGTTCGAGGCGTTCACGATCGAGGACGGGCTGACCTACGCGCCCGGCACTCGGCTCGCGCTCTCCGGTGAGGCGCTCCCGGGTTCGGCCATCAAGGTCGAGGGGCTGCCGACGAACCCCGGCGTCCCGAACCTCGGACCGACGCAGCGCATCGTCGCCGATGCATTCGGCAAGTGGAAGCTCTTCACGCCCGGGAAGAGCGCGACTGCAGACGGGTACGACATCACCTTCACGGTCGCCGGATCGACCCGGGTCGAGCGCGTGACGGCGGACGAGGCCTACGCCCCGGTACAGCGGGACTTCACCGTCGCCGAGGGCCAGACGTTCGTGGTCGGCGAGATCGCGACCGTGACGGGTACGGCCGACGCGTTCTCGACCGTGCGAGTCGACGGGCTCCCCGGGCGGACCGGCATCTACGGTGTCGAGGCGGACCGTCACGGCAACTGGACGGCGACGAGCGCCGTGCCGGCGACCGCAGCCTTCACCGTGCAGGCGAGCGGTTTCGAGCACGGTGGGTTCAGCGAGGTCGTGAAGCGAACGATCCAGCCGGAGCAGACGCAGACGGCGCCGATCACGGTCGCGACGACGTCGTTCGTCAAGGGGCAGAAGCAGCTGATCGAGGGGACCGCCGCGCCGAAGGCCCGCGTTGACATCTACTCGGGCTCGAAGTACCTGATGAACGTGACTGCCGATGGTGCGGGCAAGTGGTCGTACACGACCGGTGCCGTCATCAACGACGACACGTTCACGCGGATCCTGAAGTCCGATGGTGCTGAAGATCTGGAGTTCACGCTGACCGCTGCCGAGCAGGAGCAGAAGGCGCCGATCACGGTCGTCACGACGTCGTTCGTCAAGGGGCAGAAGCAGCTGATCGAGGGGACCGCCGCGCCGAAGGCCCGCGTTGACATCTACTCGGGCTCGAAGTACCTGATGAACGTGACTGCCGATGCTGCGGGCAAGTGGTCGTACACGACCGGTGCCGTGATCAACGACGACACGTTCACGCGGACCCTCAAGTCCGACGGGGCGAAGGACCTCACCTTCACGCTGACCGCTGCCGAGCAGGAGCAGAAGGCGCCGATCACGGTCGACACGACGACGTTCGTCAAGGGCCAGAAGCAGCTGATCGAGGGCACGGCGGAGCCGAAGGCCAAGGTCAACATCTACTCCGGGTCGAAGTACCTGATGAACGTCACCGCGAACGCCGAGGGCAAGTGGTCGTACACGACCGGTGCCGTCATCACCGACGACAGGTTCACCCGGACGCTCAAGTCCGAAGGCGCGAAGGACCTCACCTTCACCCTGAACGCGCAGTAATCGGACCGACAGGTCGACCAGGAGGCGCGGATCACGCGAGCCGACCGGCTCACGTGATCCGCGCCTCCCGTCCGTCAGATCGTGGCGTCCGCCCAGCGTGGGCCGGAGGCGGTGACGACCACACGGCGCGGCTCGTCGGGGACGTCGTCCGGGTCGAGATCGTCACCGGCAATCGTGTCGTCGGCACCGGTCGCGCGGATGATCTCGACGTCGAGGACGCTGTCCGAGATGCCGTCGACGAACCCGCGACCCCACTCGACGACGACGATCGAGGCGTCCCAGTCGAGGTCGAGGTCGTCGAGCTCCACCGGGTCGGACAGCCGGTAGGCGTCGACGTGCACGAGGTCCGGCCCGGCCGAGGTCGGGTGTGTCCGGGCGAGGACGAACGTCGGGCTCGAGACCTGCCCGCGGGCGCCGAGCGCTGCGCCGAGCCCCCGCGTCAGGGTGGTCTTGCCGGCGCCGAGCGGACCGGTCAGGACGACGAGGTCACCGGCACGGAGGACGGCCGCGAGTCGGGAACCGAGTGCACCCATCTCCTCGGTGGTCCGGGCCGTGGTGTCGAGCAGCACGTGGGAGTCGGTCACCGTTCGCCCCGGAGGTACTCGGCGACGTGGCCCTCGACCCGGTGCCCTTCGTAGACGCGGGGCACCCGGGTGCCGATCCGGCAGACGATCTCCTCACCGATGGTGCCGAGCGCGTCGCCCCACTCGAGGACCGTCATCTCGTCGTGCTCACCCGTGCCGAACAGCACGACGGTGTCACCGACCCGGACGTCGTCGTCGCCGACGTCCACGAGGAACTGGTCCATCGCGACGCGACCGGCGATCGGGTAGCGCGTGCCGCCGATCGCGACCTCGATGCGGCCCTGTGCGAGCCGCGGGACGCCGTCCGCGTAACCGACCGGGACGAGCGCGAGGGTGGTCTCGGCGGTGGTGCGGTACGTGTAGTCGTACGAGACACCCGTGTCGACGGGCACGCGCTTCGTCTTCGCGACCGAGGCGGTCAGGGTCATCACGGGCTCGAGGCCGAGGTCGGCCGCCGAGACGCCGTCGGCACCGGGGATGCCGAACAGGTTCGCGCCCATCCGGACCATGTCCTTGCGGAACTCCTTGCGCTCGAGCCCGGCGAGCGAGGCGGCGACGTGCTCCGTCGGGATGTCGAGCCCGAGGTCGTCGGCCTGCTCGACCGCGTCGTCGAAGAGCGCCACGGCGGAGGCGTCCTCGTCGTCGGAGGACTCGGCGAGGTGCGTGTAGGCGGCCACGACCTCGATGCGTCCGTCACGCTGGGCGTCACGGGCGAGGGTCACGAGGGCGGGCCAGTGGTCCGGCGTCGAACCGTCGCGGTGCAGGCCGGAGTCGAAGCCGAGGTGCACCCGGGCGGGACGCTGGTCGACGGCGTCGATCACCCGCTGCAGCTCCGGCACGTTCGAGACGCCGAGGTCGACGGCGGAGTCGATCGCGTCGCGGAAGTCCAGCGCGGGGTCGTGCTGCCACGTGAAGAGGTGGACGTCCTCGCCGACGCCGATCGAGCGCAGACGCAGGGCCGCGGGAACCGTGAGCACGCCGATCCACCGGATGCCCGCGTCCACCGCGGCGAGGGCGATCGGCTCGAGGCCGTGCCCGTAGGCGTCGGCCTTCATGATCGCCATGAGCTCGACCGGGTCCATCCACTCGCGGACCAGGTCGAGGTTGGCGCGGTAGGCGTCGAGGTCGATCCGGGCCCGGCGCAGCGGCGCGTTCACGAGGTCCTCCGTTCGACGCTGCGGCCGACCCGGGCGACCACCTCGTAGTTGATCGTGCCGACTGCGGCGGCCCAGTCCTCGACCGCGGGGTCGCCGTTCGCCGGGTCGCCCCAGAGCACGGCCTCGTCGCCGATCCGGACGTCGGCGTCGCCGATGTCGACGTGCATGGCGTTCATCGCCACGCGACCGACGACCGGGAAGGTGCGGTCGCCGATCCGCACCGAGACGCGGTTGCCGAAGTCGCGGTCGAAGCCGTCCGCGTACCCGAGCCCGATCACCGCGAGCCGGGTGTCCGTCGTCGCACGCCAGGTGTAGCCGTAGCTGACGCCCTCGCCCGCACGGACCGGGACCGTCCGGAGGACCGCGGCGGTCACGCGCATCGCGGGGCGGAGCCCGAGGTCGGCCGAGGTGCGGTCGGGGAACGGGCTGAGGCCGTACAGCGCGAGGCCGACCCGGGCGACGTCGTGCCGGGTCTCCCCGACGGCGAGGCTCGCGGCGCTGGCGGCGAGGTGCACCATGTCGGGAACGATGCCGTTCGCAGCGAGACCGTCGAGCGCGCGCTGGAGGGCGGCGTCCTGGTCGAGGTCGTCGGCGCGGGAGGCGTTCGCCAGGTGCGACATCAGGCCCTCGATGCGGGTGCGGTTGCCGCTGCGGGCAAGGCGACCGGCGGTGGCGAAGAGCTCGGACCACTCGGACTCCACCGCGCCGTTGCGGCTCAGGCCGGTGTCGACGCAGATGTGCACCGCGGGGACCTCGGAGTCGGCGGCGGCGGAGAGCTGGTCGACGCTCGAGACCGCCGGCGTGATGCCGTACTGCGCGGCGCGACGGAAGTCCTCGTCGGGGGCGTGCAGCCACGCCAGGATCCGGACGCCCTCGTCGATGCCGGCGTGGCGGAGGGCGATCCCCTCGTCGATGTCCGCGACGCCGAGCCACTCCGCGCCAGCGTCCACGAAGGCCTGCGCGGACTCCGCTGCGCCGTGGCCGTAGCCGTTGGCCTTGACGACCGCGATGACGCCGGACGGAGCCACCTGTTCGGCGACGGTCGCGTAGTTGGCGATCAGCGCCTCCCGATCGACCGTGATGCCGGTGAACGCGCTCACGCAGATTCCCCTGTTCCTTCGAGGACCACGAACGCCGTCGCGATCCCTCCGTCGTGCGAGAGCGAGAGGTGCACGCTCGTCACCCCGCGCCCGTCCGCCACTTGGCGCGCCCCCTGGCGCAGCGTCAGCGACGGGTTCCGCTGGTCGTCGGAGACGACCTCGAGGTCTTGCCAGCTCAGCCCGGCGCTCGACCCGAACGCCTTGATCAGCGCTTCCTTCGCCGCGAACCGCGCGGCGAGCGACGCGATCGGCCGCGGTTCCCCGTCGCGGACGAGCTCCGACGGGGTGAAGAGGCGCGTGCGCATCGCGGGCGTCCGGTCGAGCACCCGCTCGAACCGTTCCAGGTCGACCACGTCGACACCGATGCCGATGATCATCGTGCGACTACTCGACGGTGACCGACTTCGCGAGGTTGCGCGGCTGGTCGACGTCGAGGCCCTTGGCCGCGGCGAGCTCCATGCCGAACATGTGCAGCGGTGCGACCGCGAGCAGCGGCTCGAACAGCGGCGTCGCGAGCGGGATGCGCAGCACCTCGTCGGCGAAGGGCAGCACGGCGGCGTCGCCCTCTTCCGCGATCGCGATCACCCGGGCGCCGCGGGCGCGGATCTCCTGGATGTTCGAGACGACCTTGGGGTGCAGCGACCGCGGGTCGCGCGGCGACGGGACGATCACGAAGACGATCTGCCCCGGCTCGATCAGGGCGATCGGGCCGTGCTTGAGCTCACCGGCGGCGAAGCCCTCGGCGTGGATGTACGCGAGTTCCTTGAGCTTGAGTGCACCCTCGAGTGCGATCGGGTAGCCGACGTGGCGGCCGAGGAAGAGGACGCTCCGGGTGTCGGCCATCCAGCGGGCGAGGTCCTTGATGCCGGACGCGTCGTCGATGGTCTGCTGCAGCTTCGGTGCGAGGCCCTCGAGCTCGGCGACCTGCTCGGCGATCTGCTCGGCCGTGAGCGTGCCCCGCAGCGTGGCGAGGTGCAGCCCGAGCAGGTAGAGCGCGACGCCCTGCGCGATGAACGCCTTGGTCGACGCGACGGCGACCTCGGGCCCGGCGTGCGTGTAGATCACGGCGTCGGACTCGCGCGGGATCGTGGCGCCCTGGGTGTTGCAGATCGACAGGACCTGGGCGCCCTGCTCGCGGGCGTACTTCACGGCCATGAGCGTGTCCATGGTCTCGCCGGACTGGCTGATCGAGACGACCAGCGTGCGGTCGTTCAGCACCGGGTCGCGGTACCGGAACTCGTGCGCGAGCTCGACCTCGACCGGGACGCGGGCCCACTGCTCGATCGCGTACTTGCCGAGGATGCCGGCGTAGGCCGCGGTGCCGCAGGCGATGACGATGACCCGGTCGACCTGCGCGAGGCGGTCGGCGATCGGGTCGAGGTCCGTCAGCGTCACGGCGCCGTCGTGCACGCGGCCGAGGATGGTCTTCGCGACGGCCTCGGGCTCCTCGCTGATCTCCTTCGCCATGAACGAGGTCCAGCCGCCCTTGTCGGCCGCGGAGGCGTCCCAGTTCACCTCGAACTCGCTCGGCGATGCCGGGGTGCCGTCGAAGTGGATGACGTCGACGCCGTCGGGGCGGATCGTGGCGATCTCGTCCTGCCCGATGGCGAGGGCGCGCTGCGTGTAGGCCACGAACGCGGCCACGTCGGAGCCCATGAAGTTCTCGCCGTCGCCCAGGCCGACCACGAGGGGGGAGTTGCGACGGGCGCCGACGACCACACCGGGCTGGTCGGCGTGCACGACGAGGAGCGTGAACGCCCCTTCGAGCCGCTGCACGGCCTGCTGCATGGCGGCGGTCAGGTCACCCGTCGTGCGGAACGACCGGGCGACGAGGTGTGCAGCGACCTCGGAGTCGGTCTCGCTGAGGAACGCGACGCCCTCGGCCTCGAGCTCGGCGCGGAGCTCGGAGAAGTTCTCGATGATGCCGTTGTGGATGAGGGCGAGCTTGCCGCCGTCGGCCAGGTGCGGGTGCGCGTTGCCGTCGGTCGGGCCACCGTGGGTCGCCCAGCGGGTGTGGCCGATGCCCGTCCCGCCGTCGGCGATGGGGTGCGATTCCAGCTCGTCCACGAGGGCCTGGAGCTTGCCCGCCTTCTTCGCGGACGCGAGCTCGTGCGACCCGTCCACGACGGCGATGCCCGCCGAGTCGTAGCCGCGGTACTCGAGCCGACGGAGACCACCGAGGAGGACGTCCTGGCTGCTGTTGCTGCCGACGTAGCCGACGATTCCACACATGGGGACGATCCTACGGTCTGGCTGGACGACGACCCTGCGAACCAGCCGGATCGATGCGGTCTCGTCATCTGGTGCTTTCTGTGCAATTCTGTAGCGATCGACAGACTGCCACAGATTGGGAGAGATGCACGCGGAGCTGAACCCCTACGCGCCGGGCGCTGGCCTCCGGCCACCCGAGCTCGTCGGACGCCAACCCGAGATCGACGCGTTCGACCTCCTGGTGGCTCGGTCCCGTCGTGGACAGACGTCGAGGAGCCTCGTCCTGCACGGACTCCGTGGAGTCGGCAAGACCGTGCTGCTGAACCAGTTCCGGGCACAGGCGGACGCCGCAGGGTGGCTCGTGGTCGACGTCGAAGGACAGACGTCGGACTCCGGTCAGCAGACCACCCGCCGGCGACTCGCGCGTGAGGTAGCCCTCGCTGCGCGCCGGCTCCACCGCGGAAGGGCGGTGACGGCCGCGGTGCGGGACGCGTTGGCGACGGTGAAGGCCTTCAGCGTGCAGTTCGGCGGCCTGGGGTTCTCTGTCGACGTCGAGGCCTCGGTCGGGCGCGCGGACACCGGTGTGATCGAGATCGACCTGGAGGAGCTCGTCGAAGACCTGGCCCCGGCGCTCCGCGAGCAGCAGCGGGTACTCGCGCTGTTCGTCGACGAGCTGCAGGACCTCGAACCCGGACTGCTCTCCGCGTTGATCTCAGTGCAGCACCGGGCAGGCCAGCGAGAGTGGCCGTTCGCCGTGGTCGGGGCCGGCCTGCCGAGTGTGCCGGGCGCGCTCACCGCCGCCAAGTCGTACGCGGAGCGCTTGTTCGACTACCGCGAGATCGGCTCCCTCCCGTCGGGCGCTGCTGCCGACGCCCTCGTCCTCCCTGCGCAGCGTTCCGGAGTCACGTTCGAGACCGACGCGCTCGACGTCATCATCGACGCGGCGGGCGGTTACCCCTACTTCCTGCAGACGTACGGCTCTGCCGCGTGGGACCTGGCGGCGGACAAGCGGATCACCCGAGCGGACGCAGACGGCGCGATCGAACGCGGGAACGCCGAGCTGGACGGCGGGTTCTTCCCCGGGCGATGGGCGAGTGCGACACCCGCCGAACGCCAGTACCTCGTCGCGATGGCCGACGACCCCGAGGGTGAATCCTCGACGGGCGAGGTCGCGAGCCGCCTGGGGGTCCCCGCGAAGGCGACCAGCCAAGCGCGGCAGGCGCTCATCGGCAAGGGGATCGTGTTCGCGCCGCAGCGAGGACGGATCGCCTACACCGTGCCGCACATGCGAGCGTTCGTCCGGCGTCAGGCGGATCTCGACCTCGTGGACTAGCGTCCGGGACATGGGACGCTTCGACGACATCGCGATCACGACGCTGCACGGTGAGGACACCACGTTCGTGGCGTTCGCGGACAAGGCGGTGCTCGTCGTGAACGTCGCGTCGCGCTGTGGCCTCGCTCCGCAGTACGAGCAGCTCGAAGCGCTCCAGAAGGAGTACGGCCCCCGCGGCTTCACGGTCCTGGGCTTCCCGAGCAACCAGTTCCTGCAGGAGCTCGGCTCGTCCGAGGCGATCGACGAGTACTGCTCCACCACGTGGGGCGTCACCTTCCCGATGTCCGAGAAGGTCAAGGTGAACGGCAAGAGCGCCCACCCGCTCTACCAGGCGCTCAAGGAGACCCCGGACGCCGACGGCAAGGCCGGGCGGGTCACGTGGAACTTCGAGAAGTTCCTGGTCGCCCCGGACGGCACGGTCACGCGGTTCCGCCCGACGACGAAGCCGGATGCACCGCAGGTGATCGCCGCGATCGAGGCGGCGCTGCCCGCCTGAGCCGTCGGCGCTCGGCGCGGTAGCAATCGCACGGTGCCGTACTTCAGACGGAAATACTACATTTGAGTCCTCCCCCGAGGAAGGACTCTCCCATGCACCCACGATCCACGATCGCCCGCGCCTGTGCGCTCGGCGTCGCTGGCCTCGTCCTCCTGAGCGGTCCGGCGCTCTCGACGGCCGCCCCCGCGCAGGCGGCGGCGTCGGTCGCCCGCAGCGCCGACAACGCCACCACCCCGGTCACGATCACGTCGAGCACGACCTACGTCAAGGGTGACCCGCTCGCCATCTCCGGCACGGGCATCCCGGACTCGACGATCCGTGTCTGGATCAACGACGACCGGCTCCCCGACCAGGATCTCTCGACCGACTCCGAGGGCGAGTGGACGCTGCACCTGGGCGCGGCGTTCGTCGAGTCGATGGACTCGTTCACGCTGCGACTGTACGGCGAGAACGGGCACGACTCCACGACGACCTTCACCGCCGACCCGAACGGTCAGCAGACACCCGTGACGATCACGTCGAGCACGACCTACATCAAGGGTGATCCACTCACCATCACCGGCACCGGTCTGCCGAAATCGAGCATCCAGGTCGTGATCGACGACGAGCCGCTCACGAACCCGATCCTGCGGACCGACTCCGACGGCAAGTGGGCGCTCGACTTCAGTGCCGCGTTCGTGTCCGCGAGGGACTCGTTCAGACTGCGGCTGTACGGCGAGAACGGGCACGACTCCACGACGACCTTCACGGCGGACCCGGACGCCGAGCGCACCCCGGTCACCATCACGTCGGGCACGGACTACGTCAAGGGTCAGCCCTTCACCATCACGGGCACGGGGCTCCCGAACACGACCGTCATGGCATGGGTGAACGACAGCTACATCTCGTACCCGGAGATCACGGTCGGCAAGGACGGAACCTGGTCGCTCCGGATCGGTGCAGCGTTCGCCGGACAGGACTCCTTCTCCCTGCGACTGCGCGGGACGAACGACCACCAGATCGAGACGACGTTCACCGCAGACCCCGATGCGCAGCCGACGCCGATCGCCATCACATCCGCGACGGAGTACACGACGAGCGAACCGCTCACCGTCTCGGGCACCGGGCTGGCCAGCACGACGATCCAGTACTTCATCGACGGCGCCCCGGGGCCGAAGGAGATCGACGTCGACGCCGACGGGCGCTGGTCGCTGCCGATCAGCGCGGGCATCACCGCTCGCGACTCGTTCGCGCTCCGGCTCGTGGGGGAGAACGGCCACGACAGCACCACGACCTTCACCGTCGACCCGGACGCGAAGCCCGTGCCGATCACCATCGAGTCCGGCACGTCCTACGTCAAGGGCGAGCCGTTCAAGGTCACCGGTACCGGACTGCCGAACACGACGATCAACTACGGGATCGACGGCAAGCTCATCTCGTCGCCAGAACTCACGGTGGACGACGACGGGCGCTGGACGCTGCCGATCGGCGTGGCCTTCGCGGGGCGTGACTCGTTCGAGCTCCGGCTCTTCGGTCTGAACGGGCAGGAAGCCGGGGCCACCTTCGCGGCGGATCCCGACGCCGAGATCACGCCCGTCGCCATCACGTCGGGGACCTCGTACACGCGGGGAGCGTCGCTCACGGTCACGGGGACCGGAGTGCCGGAGACCCGGATCCACTACTGGGTCAACGGTGTTCCGGGCATCAGTCCCCAGCTGCACACGGACGTCGACGGGCGCTGGTCCCTCCAGCTTCCGCCGTCCCTGACCGGCGGTGAGACGCTCGACCTGCGGCTCGTCGGCGTCAACGGGCACGACACCACCACGACGTTCACGGCCGATTCGGACGCTGGCACGCTGCCGGTCACCATCACCTCGAGCACGGAGTACGCCAAGGGCGACCCGTTCACGATCACCGGCACCGGGCTGCCGAACTCGGTCATCGACTACTGGGTGAACGACGCCTACGTCTCGGAACCCTGGCTCGTCGTCGACGAGCACGGGAAGTGGGAGCTCCCGATCCTCAGCGAGTTCTCGAGGCAGGACTCCTTCACGCTCCGACTCCGCGGCGAGAACGGGCACGACAGCACCACGACCTTCACCGCCGATCCGGACGCGCAGCCGACGCCGGTGACGATCACCTCGGGGACCGAGTACACGAAGGGCGACCCGTTCACCGTCGTCGGCACCGGGCTGCCCGAGACGCGGATCCAGTACTGGGTGGACGACGCGCTCTCCACCGCACCGGTCACGGTCGACGAGCACGGGAAGTGGGAGCTCCCCATCAGCCCGACGTTCGCCCGACAGGACTCGTTCACGCTCCGACTCGTCGGCGTGAACGGCCACGACACGACCACGACCTTCACGGCCGACCCGGACTCCGAGCCGACGCCGGTGACGATCACCTCGGGGACGACCTACACGAAGGGTGACCAGCTGACGCTCCAGGGAACCGGCCTCCCCGGCACGGACATCCGCTACTGGCTCGACGGCAAGTACATCTCGGACCCGAAGCTCACCGTCGGGAAGGACGGCACGTGGTCCCTCCGGATCAGCCCCACCTTCGCCGCCCAGGACTCCTTCACGCTCCGGCTGCTCGGGGTGAACGACCACGAGGTCGAGACGACCTTCACGGCAGCGGCCGATGCACCGGCGAACGAGGTCACGGTCGCCACGATGTCGTTCGTCAAGGGACAGAAGCAGCGCATCGAGGGCACCGCGGCGCCGAAGGCTCGCGTCGATGTGTACTCGGGGTCGAAGTACCTGATGCACGTGATCGCGGGTGAGGACGGGAAGTGGTCGTACACGACCGGGGCTGCGATCACCGGCGACACCTTCACCCGGACGCTCAAGTCCGAGGGTGCGAAGGACGTCACGTTCACGTTGACGGCTGCTGAGCAGGAGCAGACGGCGCCGATCACGGTGGCGACGACGTCGTTCGTGAAGGGTGAGAAGCAGCGGATCGAGGGCACGGCTGCGCCGAAGGCTCGCGTCGATGTGTACTCGGGGTCGAAGTACCTGATGCACGTCGTGGCGGGTGAGGACGGGAAGTGGTCGTACACGACCGGTGCCGTCATCACCGACGACACCTTCACCCGGACCCTCAAGTCGGAGGGGGCGAAGGACGTGACGTTCACGTTGACGGCTGCCGAGCAGGAGCAGACGGCGCCGATCACGGTCGCCACGACGTCGTTCGTCAAGGGGCAGAAGCAGCTGATCGAGGGCACGGCCGCGCCGAAGGCCCGCGTCGATGTGTACTCGGGGTCGAAGTACCTGATGCACGTGATCGCGGGCGCTGACGGGAAGTGGTCGTACACGACCGGCGCCGTCATCACCACCGACACGTTCACCCGGACCCTCAAGTCCGTCGGGACGGACGACGTCACCTTCACCCTGACCGCGAAGTGAGCAAGAACATGGAACAGCAGAAACACCACACGACGACGGGCCGACGCTGCGCCGGTGGTGCGATCGCCGTCGCGGTCCTCGCAGGCCTCGTGACCCTCCCCGCCACCCCGGCAACGGCCGCCGAGCCGTCGACGTCCGCGTCGCAGGCCGCCGAGCGAACAGCGCAGCAGGACACGACCGCCGCACTCGCCGTCACACACGGCCTCGAGTACGCACCGGGGGACCGGCTCGGTCTGACCGGCACGGCAGCGCCGAACGCCGACGTCACCATCACCGGGCTCCCCCGCAAGGGCGGCACGATCGACCGACCGGTCACGGTGCGGTCCGACCAGAGCGGCAAGTGGATCGTGTTCACCGTTCCCGGGTCGGCGCTCGCCGAGTCCTACGACCTCGCCGTCGCCTCGGGCGGGGCGTCGATCGACGTCACCACGCGTGCGACGGACGGCTACCGACTCGCCGAGCGAGAACTCACGATCCCGGCGGAGCAGCGCTTCGTCCGGGGCGAGGCGCTCACGGTCACCGGAACGGCCGACGCGTACACCTCCGTCGCGGTGCTCGGGCTCCCTGGCTGGAAGCCCGGCCAGCCGGGTACCGGCACCACTGCCGACGAGAACGGCGACTGGTCGATCACGAGCGAGGAGCCGGCGTTCGGTGCGCTCCTGCTCGAGGCACGGGGTCAGGGACTCGGGCAGAGTCGCTGGGTGCAGGAGCGGGTCGAGCAGGAGGTGCGGCCCGGCGAGTTCGAGGCGTTCACGATCGAGGAGGGTCTGGTGTACGCACCGGGCAGTCGGCTCGTGTTGGTGGGGGAGGCGCTCCCCGGCTCCATCATCACCGTCGACGGACTGCCCGAGCAGCACGGCGGTTCCGGCTCCGGGACGACCCGCCGCGTCACCGCCGACGACGACGGCACGTGGCAGCTCGTCACGCTGCACGGATCGGCCACCGCCGACCGCTACGACCTGACCTTCACGGTCGGCGGATCATCGCGGTCGGAGCGGGCGACTGCGGACGAGTCCTTCGTCCCGGTGCAGCGCGACGTCACGGTCACCGAGGGGCAGACGTACGTCCGTGGCGAGGTCGCCACGGTGACCGGGACGGCTGACGCCTACACGAGCGTGCGGGTCGACGGCCTTCCGGGGCGGACCCTCGGGTACGGGGTCGTGGCCGACCGCAACGGCAACTGGACGGCGACCAGCGCGGACCCGGTGACGAACGTGTTCGAGGTCCGGGTGCAGGGGCAGCAGCACGGCACGGTCAGTCCGGTGGTGACCGCCGTGATCGACCAGGCGCCGCGCGAGGGCGAGTTCGAGGCGTTCACGATCGAACGCGGGCTCACCTACGTCCCGGGCGGGACCGTCGGCCTGTCCGGCACTGCTCTGCCGTTCTCCCGGATCACGGTCGACGGGCTGCCGTCCGCCTCCGGTCCGTCGAAGACCAACTGGGTGGTGGCGGACGTCGACGGCGCCTGGGCGATCGCGTCCTCCGACCGTGCCGCGACGGCCGACCGGTACGACCTGACGTTCACGGTCGCGGGCTCCGCGGTCACGCGCACCGCCACCGCCGACCCGGACCTCGACGTCGTCGAGCACGACCTGGCGTTCGCGAGCGGGCAGTCGTTCGTGGTCGGAGAACGCGCCACGATCCGAGGCACGTCCGACGCGTTCGCGGTGGTGCACTTCCGAGGGCTGCCCGGGGATCCTTCGAACGGCAAGATCGTGATCGCCGACGCCGACGGCAACTGGGTCGCCACGAGCGGCGAGCCGATCACCGGCCGGACCCCGATCATCGTGTCGGGCTTCGGGGGAGGCGAGTACCGCTCCCTGCAGGCCACGATCGTGCCGTCGGAACGACCGCAGACGCCGCCGATCACGGTCGCCACCGAGACGTTCGTCACGGGGAAGCGGCAGCTGATCGAGGGCACGGCCGCGCCCAAGGCCAAGGTGAACATCTCCTCGGGTTCGAAGTACCTCATGAACGTGACCGCGGGCGCTGACGGGAAGTGGTCGTACACGACCGGTGCCGTCATCAACACCGACACGTTCACCCGGACGCTCAAGTCCGAGGGTGCGGAGGATGTCACCTTCACGCTGATCGCTGCCGAGCAGGAGCAGACGGCGCCGATCACGGTGTCGACGACGACCTTCGCCAAGGGGCAGAAGCAGCTGATCGAGGGCACGGCCGAGCCGAAGGCCCGCGTCGACGTCTACTCCGGGTCGAAGTACCTGATGCACGTGATCGCCGGCGCTGACGGGAAGTGGTCGTACACGACCGGTGCCGTCATCACCGACGACACCTTCACCCGGACCCTCAAGTCCGCGGGCACGAAGGACATCACCTTCACCCTGCACGCGCGGTAACCGGATCACCCGGATGCGCCCCCGCTCCACTCCGGAGCGGGGGCGCATCCGCATTCATCGGACGACTCACCGCGCATTCCGGCGCAAACCTGAACGAGAAGACCCTTGACAGCAGAGACATCGGATGTTTCGATGAGTCCGTTCGGTCGACGGAGACCGAACGGGTAGGAGACACGATGAGCCGCATCACCGGTCTGCGCGTCCGCGACGTCCGGTTCCCGACCTCCCGGGACCACGACGGATCCGACGCCATGAACCCGGCGCCCGACTACTCCGCCGCCTACGTCGAGATCGCGACCGACGCCCTGGACGGCCACGTCGGCACCGCCTTCGTCTTCACGATCGGCCGCGGCAACGAGGTGCAGGAAGCAGCGATCGCCGCCCTCCGCGAGCACGTCGTCGGCGCGGACGCCGAATCGGTCCTCTCGGACATGGGCGGGACGTGGCGCACGCTCGTCCACGACTCGCAGCTCCGGTGGCTCGGGCCCGAGAAGGGCGTGATGCACATGGCGATCGGCGCCGTGGTGAACGCCCTCTGGGACCTCCGGGCGAAGCGCGCCGGGCAGCCGCTCTGGGCGCTGCTCGCCGATCTCAGCCCGGACGAGCTCGTCGACCTGGTGGACTTCCGGTACCTCTCCGACGCCATCACCCCGGCCGACGCACGGGAACTGTTCGAGGCCGCCGTGCCGCTCCGTGCCGAGCGCCGACGCCGCCTCGAGCGCGAGGGCTACCCGGCGTACACCACCACCCCCGGCTGGCTCGGCTACGACGACGAGAAGCTCGCCCGCCTCTGCCGCGAGGCCGTCGACGAGGGCTTCACCCAGATCAAGCTCAAGGTCGGCGGGGACATCGACGAGGACGTCCGACGGCTCGGGATCGCCCGCGCCACGGTCGGTCCGGACATCCGGATCGCGATCGACGCCAACCAGCGCTGGGACGTCGACGAGGCGGTCACGTGGATCGAGCGGCTCCGCCCGTTCGACATCGCGTGGGTCGAGGAGCCCACGAGCCCCGACGACGTCCTCGGACACGCCGAGATCGCCCGCCGCATCGCACCGATCCCGGTGGCGACGGGGGAGCACATGGCGAACCGGGTGATCGCGAAGCAGCTCATCCAGGCGGACGCGATGTCGGTGCTCCAGATCGACGCCACGCGGGTCGCCGGGGTGAACGAGAACCTCGCGATCCTGCTCCTCGCCGCCAAGTACGGCGTCCGCGTCTGCCCGCACGCCGGCGGGGTCGGTCTGTGCGAGGCGGTGCAGCACCTCTCGATGTTCGACGCCGTCGCGCTCACCGGAGACCTCGACACCCGCTGCATCGAGTTCGTCGACCACCTGCACGAGCACTTCGTGACACCGGTCGACGTGCACGACGGCCGCTATTGGCCCCCCACCGCTCCCGGCGCGGGCACCGAGATGCACGCCGCCACGCTCGAGGACCACGCGTTCCCCGACGGCCCGGTCTGGGCCGCCGTCGACGCGAGCGTCCCGGACGCCGTCCGCGTCGCCTGACGCACACCGACCCCGTCCGCGTCGCCTGACGCACCCCGACCCCGTCCGCGTCGCCTGACGCACCCCGACCCCGTCCGCGTCGCCTGACGCACACCGACCCCGTCCGCGTCGCCTGACGCACCCCGATCGCGACGCCCGACGCCCCTGACCCGCACCACGTTCCTCCCGTACCGACCCCCCACCCTGATCACCACGACGAAGTGGAGACTCCGATGCACCGACGCCGAATCGTCGCGGGGCTGGCGGCAGCCGCCGCCACCGCGCTCGTCCTCGCTGGTTGTTCCTCCGGCAGCAGTGCCGGCGGCAGCCAGTCCAAGGACGCCATGACCTGGTCCATGTGGATCGCCGGGAAGGAGGACAAGGCCGCCTGGCAGAAGGTCGCCGACACCGTGAAGAGCGAGGACGGCATCACCCTGACGATCCAGGGCGCCCCGTTCGAGAACTACTTCACGAAGCTCAGCACGCAGCTCAGCGCCGGCAGCGCCCAGTGCATCGTGAGCATGCAGTCGCTCCGCGCGGCGAACTACACCTCGTCGCTCCTGTCGCTCGACGACCTCGCGAAGAAAGACGGCCTCGACCTGTCGGCGTACGACAGCACGGCGCTCGACGGCATGAAGGTCGACGGCAAGCTCTACGGTCTGCCGTACGACACCGGGCCCATCCTGATGTTCTACAACAAGGACCTCTTCAAGCAGGCCGGCGTGGCCGACCCCGAGCCCGGGTGGACCACCGACGACTTCGAGCAGGCCGGCGAGGCGCTCAAGGCGAAGGGCATCACCGAGTTCGGCTCGACCGTGGGCGACCTCAACCTCGAGTCGATGATCTACGGCTACAACGGCGGCCGGGTGATCACGAAGGCCGGCAAGATCGACGCCACCGACACGAAGTTCGCGGACGGCCTGGACTGGCTCGCGAGCCTGGTGAAGAAGGGCTACGCGACCCAGGCGTCGTCGGACACCTCGACGCCCGGCAACGACTTCGCCGCCGGCAAGGTCGCGATGTACACGGACGGTCCGTGGTCGCTGATCAGCCAGAAGGCCAAGGTGAAGTTCGACCTCGGCGTCACGACGCTGCCGGCCGGGACCTCGGGCCCGTCGACCTTCGCCGCCGGTTCCGGCTTCGGCGTCTCGAAGCAGTGCAAGTACCCGGAGCAGGCGTTCAAGGCCGTCCAGACGATGACCAGCGAGAAGGTCCTGACGTCCCTCGCCGAGCAGGGGCGTGCCTTCCCGGCCCGGACCGCGGCGCAGGACGCGTGGTACTCCAGCGCCGGCATCGACGGGGCCGAGACCGCGCTCAAGGCGGCCCTCGCCAAGTCCTCGCCGCTCCCGGGCAACAAGCAGAGCGACCAGCTGGGCCAGCTCTTCACGCAGTACGCGCTCCAGGCGGTCAACGGACAGACGTCCGGCAAGGACACGATGTCCTCGATCGCCGGCCAGCTCGGCACGCAGTGACCGACGCGACCGACTGACGGACTGGAGGCGCGGGTCGACCCCGCCCCGCGCCTCCAGTCCGCCACCCCGACAGCAAGCACCCGCGAACGACGAGGAGGTCGTCGCATGACCACCATCCAGGATCCACCGGCGGTCCCCGCCGTCGCGACCGCGGTCGCGACGGGCACGGCCACGCCCCGCCCCAAGGGCGGTGACGCCGACGGCGTCGTCGGTCGGCGCTCGTGGTGGGGCGCCGCCTTCGCCGCGCCGCACTCCATCGGGCTGGTCGTCTTCACGGCGTTCCCGATCATCGCCTCCCTCGTCGTCAGCTTCATGAACTGGCCGATGCTCGGCGAGCGCAGCTTCGCCGGCATCGAGAACTACGCCAGGCTCTTCGCCGATCCGGTGTTCCGGACGGTGACGCTCAACACGGCCCTGTTCGTGGTGCTGTACGTGCCGCTCAACCTCGTCGTGTCGCTCGGGCTCGCTGCCTGGCTGACGCCGCGGATCGCCGGTCGACACGTCTTCCGCGTGCTGTTCTTCATCCCGACCATCACGCCGATCGTCGCGAACGTCGTGGTGTGGCGGATGCTCTACCAGCCGGGTGGCGCGATCGACGCCTCCCTGCAGTCGACGGTCGGCGTGCACGCGCCGAACTTCCTCGCCGACGAGCACTGGGCGATGCTCGCCATCGTCGCCATGAGCGTCTGGCAGGGCTTCGGGTACAACATGCTCATCTTCTCGGCGGCCCTCGACGCCGTGCCCGAGAACCAGATCGAGGCGTCGCAGCTCGACGGCGCGAACGCGTGGCAGACGTTCTGGGCGATCAAGTTCCCGCTCATCTCGCCGTCGGTGTTCTTCGCCACGATGATGACGCTGATCACCTCGTTCCAGGTGTTCGTGCAGCCGTTCGTCCTCACCAAGGGCGGACCGGGCACGGCGACGGAGACCCTCGTGCAGTACATCTACAACACGGGCTTCCAGAACCAGCAGCTCGGGCTGGCCTCCGCCGGTGCCTGGGTGCTGTTCGTCATCATCCTCGGGATCACGGCCGTCCAGTTCCTCGGGCAGAAGCGGTGGGTGCACTATGAGTGAGCTGACCAAGCCCCGCACGAGCGGGTTCACCACGTCGAACCGCACGGTCAACCCGCGGTCCGTGCCCCGGACCGCCTCGGCGCCCCGGCCCGGACGGCTCCGGCACGCGATCGGCTACGCGCTGCTCTGCCTCGTCGCGCTGCTCTTCGTCTCGCCGCTCATCTACATGGTGGCGACGAGCCTCAAGCCGGCGGACCAGGTGTTCACCACGCCGCCGACGCTCTGGGGACGCTCGCTCGAGTGGGACAACTACGTCCAGGCGTTCACCTACCTGCCGTTCGCCCGCTTCATCCTGAACGGGATCTTCGTGGCGGCTGCCGGCACCGTGATCAACGTCGTCGTGGCCGTGCTCTCCGGGTACGCGTTCTCGCGGCTGCGCTGGCGGGGGCGGAACACCGTGTTCCTGCTCTTCCTCGTGACGCTGATGATCCCGCAGGACGTCCTCGTCATCCCGATGTACGTGATGATGCAGGGCTTCGGGTGGGTGGACACCTTCCAGGCGCTCATCGCCCCGTGGGCGTTCACGGCGCTCGGCGCGTTCCTGATCCGGCAGTTCTTCCTCACCGTGCCGCAGGAGCTCGACGACGCAGCACGCGTCGACGGCGCCGGCGCCATCCGGACCTTCGTCTCGGTGATGCTGCCGCTCGCCCGGCCGACGATGGCCGTGCTCGCGGTCTTCTCGTTCATCTCCTACTGGAACTCGTTCCTCTGGCCGCTCGTCGTGGTCAACGACGTCGAGGCCCACGGCACGATCCCGCTCGGCCTGCAGCAGTTCTTCGGGCAGCAGGGGTCCGAGTGGAACCTCGTGATGGCGGCCTCGGTGATCTCGATGCTCCCCACCGTGATCCTCCTCGTCCTGCTGCAGAAGCACCTCGTCAAGGGCATCGTCACCAGCGGCCTCGGCGGCCGGTGACGTGCTGTACTCGTGAAAGGAACACTGGCCACATGACCATCACCGCACCTGCAGAGCCGCAGACCGCGACCGATCCCTCCGGCCTGCCCGCGTGGTTCACCCACGACCGGTTCGGCATGTTCATCCACTGGGGGCTCTACGCCCTGCCGGCACGGCACGAGTGGGTGAAGAACCGCGAGCGGATCACCGACGCCGACTACCAGAAGTACTTCGACCACTTCGACCCGGACCTGTTCGACGCCGCCGACTGGGCGCGACGAGCACGTGAGGCGGGCATGAAGTACGTCGTCCTCACCACGAAGCACCACGAGGGCTTCGCGCTCTGGGACAGCGCACTGACCGACTACAAGTCCACCAACACCCCGTTCGGCCGCGACATCGTGCGCGAGTTCGTCGACGCCGTTCGCGCCGAGGGACTGCGGGTCGGGTTCTACCACTCGCTCATCGACTGGCACCACCCGGACTTCACGATCGACGGCGTGCACCCGAGGCGGGACGACGGCGACGAGGCGATCGCCGCGTTGAACGAGGGCCGGGACATGGCGCGCTACCGGGACTACCTACACGGGCAGGTGACGGAGCTGTTGTCCGACTACGGGCGGATCGACTACCTGTTCTACGACTTCTCGTACCGCGACAACGACCACGAGGACATCTGGGGCGGCAAGGGCCGCGACGACTGGGGCTCCGAGGAGCTGTTGGCGCTGACCAAGCGGCTCCAGCCCGGCATCATCGTCAACGACCGGCTCGACCTGCCCGGGGACATCGTCACGCCGGAGCAGTACCAGCCGGACAAGCCGATGGAGGTCGACGGCGTCCAGGTGCCGTGGGAGGCCTGCCAGACCCTCAACGGCTCGTGGGGGTACGACCGCGACAACCTGAACGTCAAGAGCACCGACCTGCTCGTGCGCATGCTCGTCGACGGGGTCTCGAACAACGGGAACATGCTCCTCAACGTCGGTCCGACCGGTCGTGGCGAGTTCGACGGGGTCGCACGGACGGCGCTCGCCGGGATCGGCACGTGGATGCACCAGCACGCGCGGTCGGTGTACGGCGCCGGACCGTCGTCGTTCCGGGCGCCGGCGGGCACCGTCTACACGCAGAACGGGAACCGGCTGTACCTGCACCTCTTCACGTGGCCGTTCGAGCACGTGCACCTCGCCGACCTCGCCGGCCGGGTCGAGTACGCCCAGCTCCTGAACGACGCGTCGGAGATCCACTACCGCGAGATCGCGCCCGGCACCCGGGCGCAGAACACCGGCCTCGGCGGGCAGCCCGCGGGGACGCTGACGCTCACCCTGCCGATCGTCCGGCCGGACGTGGCGGTGCCCGTGGTCGAGCTCTTCCTGCGCGACTGATGCAGCGCATCCTGACGAGGACCCGGCTGCGGGCGGGGAGCGAGGCGGCGTACGAACGCGTGCACGCCTCGGTCCCGCCCGCGCTGGCGGCACGGCTCCGCGCGGCCGGGGTGCAGGACTGGACGATCTGGCGGGACGGGCAGGACCTCGTGCACCTCGTCGAGGTCGACGACTACCGGGCGATGCGGAGGGCGCTCGCCGACGACCCCGTGAACGCCGAGTGGCAGGCGGTGGTGAACCCGTTGCTCGAGGCGGACGACGACTACTCCGGCAGCGACGACGGCATCCCCCGGGTGTGGTCGCTCGCGGACCAGGTGGACGCGTGACGGCCCCGGACCTCGACCGCGGACCGTTCTGGTTCGGTGGTGCGGGGATCGGCAACCTGCTGCGCGAGGTGTCCGACGACGAGGCGCGGGCCACGGTCGACACCGCGTGGGAGGCCGGGGTCCGCGGCTTCGACACCGCGCCGCACTACGGGCTCGGGCTGTCCGAGCGGCGGCTCGGAGCGGCACTCGCCGAACGGCCGCGGTCCGACTACCTGGTGTCGACGAAGGTCGGACGCCTGCTCGTGCCCGGGCGGGGCGACGGTGACGACCTGGACTCCGGCGGGTTCGCGGTGCCGGACGACCTGGTCCGGCAGTGGGATCCCTCGCCGTCGGGCGTGCGGCGGTCCCTCGACGAGTCGCTCGGGCGGCTCGGGCTCGACCACGTGGACATCGCCTACCTGCACGACCCGGACGTGTACTCACTGCGGGACGGGTTGACCCAGGCGCTGCCGACGCTCGTCGAGCTCCGGGACGAGGGAGTGGTGCGTGCGGTGGGCGTCGGGTCGAACTCCGTCGAGGCCCTCGAGGCAGCGGTCTCCACCGGCATGTGCGACGTGGTCATGCTCGCCGGCCGGTACACGCTGCTCGAGCAGCCCGCGGCGGCGCTGGTCGCACGGTGCGGGGACCTCGGGGTCGCCGTGGTCGCGGTCGGCGTCTACAACTCGGGGCTGCTCGGACGGGACCGGCCGGACGCCTCGGCAACGTACGACTACGCGGCGGCGCCGGCGTCGCTCGTCGAACGGGCGAACGCGATCGCCGACGTGTGCGAACGGCACGGCGTCACGCTGCCGGAGGCCGCGCTCGCGTTCCCGCGCCGGGCGGCTGCCGTCCGGGCGATCGCCCTCGGTGCGCAGTCGGCGGAGCAGGTGCGCTCGAACGTCGCTCGGGCCGGTGCGACGGTGCCCGAGGCGCTCTGGGACGGCCTGCGCACGGCGGGCCTGCTCGCCGCCTGACGCGGGCGGCGCCCCGCGCGGCGGCCGGGCGCCCCGGCGCCGATCGCCGGCGCACAACGAAAGTCACCCCGAACCACGCGGATGCGCGGTTCGGGGTGACTTCGATTGTGCGCCGGGTCGTGCCCGGCCACGTCCGACTAGCGGGTGCGGGCGCTCCGGCCGGCGAACCGCGTGTAGATGAACAGCACGATGACGGCGCCGATGATCGAGCCGATGATGCCGGCGGGCTGGAAGAAGCCGTCCATCGGGTCGTGCTGGAAGATCAGGAACCCGAGGAACCCGCCCACGAACGACCCGATGATGCCGAGCAGGATGGTCATGGGGATCGAGATGTGCTGCTTGCCGGGGACGATGAGCCGCGCGAGGGCGCCGGCGATGAGTCCGATGATGATCAAGCTGATGATGAGACCGATCACGGTTTCCTCCTCGTGGGTGCGGTTGCCGCGGCATGGTTGCCGGAGTCAGGGCCGACAACCGACCCAACTCGCACCTGCCTGGGAGGACTGCCGGGTTCAGTCGAGCGAGCGCCGCAGCCAGCGCTCCACACCCTCGACGTGCGCCACGACGAGCGCCTGCACGAGCTGCGGGTCGCGACGACGGATGGCGTCCACGATCGCCGCGTGCTCGTCGAGCGTGCGCTGCACGGAGCCGTTCTGCGTCAGGCCGCGCCAGACCCGCACCCGGACGGTCTTGCTCGACAGGGCGTCGAGCAGGCCGGACAGGTACTGGTTGCCGCCGATGCCCGCGATCGTCGAGTGGAACTGCAGGTCGTGGGCGACGAGGTCCTCGACGCCGGTGTCCTCGCCGACGGACTGCATGAGCGCGTGCAGGTCGTCGATCTGCTGCTCCGAGGCGCGGGCGGTCGCGAGGACGGCGGACGCGGGCTCGAGGATCCGCCGGACCTCGAGCAGGTCCACGAGCGAGCGGTCGTGGTGCATGTCGACGACGAAGGAGACCGCCTCGAGCAGGACGGTCGGCTCGAGCGACGTCACGTACGTGCCGTCGCCGCGCCGGACGTCGAGCACGCGGATGAGCTCGAGGGCCTTGACCGCTTCGCGGAGGCTGTTCCGCGACAGCCCGAGGGACTCGCTGAGCTCCTTCTCGGGCGGGAGGCGCTGCCCGGGTTGGAGCTCGCCGCTCACGATCATCTGCTGGATGCGTGCGATCGCATCATCCGTCAGCGACGCCACGTCACCACCTCCTGCTCGGCCACTCGCCCACGCGAGCCGACACGACGACGATAGTCGCGCCTCCAGGGCCCATCAGGCGGGCCGGAGCCGGAGCGCCTGCATCCCGCCGTCGACCGCGAGGTCGACACCCGTCGTCGACCTGGCGAGCGGGCTGGTGAGGTAGGCGACGGCCTCGGCCACCTCCTCGGGCGCGACGAGGCGTCCGTGCGGTTGGCGTGCCTCCAGGGCCGCCCGTTCCGCTGCCGGGTCGTCGGCGCGCTCGAGCAGCCGCGCGACCCACGGGGTGTCCGCGGTACCGGGGTTGACGGCGTTGACGCGGATGCCCTCCCGGAGGTGGTCGGCCGCCATGGCGCGGGTGAGGGCGGCGATCGCGCCCTTCGTCGCCGAGTACAGCGCGCGCTGGGGCAGCCCCGCGGTGGCGGCGATCGAGCAGGTGTTCACGATGCTCGCGGCGTCGGAGTCGCGGAGGTGCGGCAGGCACGCTCGCGAGAGCCGGACCGCGCCGAGCACGTTCACCTCGTACACGCGGCGCCACTCGTCGTCGGGGTTGTCCTCGACGGTGCCCTGTGCGCCGATGCCGGCGTTGTTGACCAGGACGTCGAGGCCGCCGAGCTGCTCGACGGCGTCGGCGACCGCTGCCCGGACGGACGTGTCGTCACCGACGTCGCAGCGGAACGACAGGGCGTCGTCCGCGGGCTGCAGGTCGAGCACCGCGACGGTCGCACCTCGGTCACGGAGCGCGGCGACGATCGCTGCGCCGATGCCGGAGGCGCCGCCGGTGACGACGGCGCGCAGGCCCTCGTGGGTCCCGGCGGTCATGCTGCGCCCATCGTCTGGCGCTGTGAGCCGAGTCCCTCGGCGGTGAGCTCGACGACGTCCCCGGCCTGCAGGTACGGTGCACCGCTGCCGAGGGCGACCCCCGCGGGTGTGCCGGTGCTGATCACGTCACCTGGGTACAGGACCATGAACTGCGACAGGTACCGGACGATCTCGGCGGGCCGGAAGATCATGTCCCGGGTGCTGCCGTCCTGCCGGAGTTCGCCGTTCACCCGGAGCTGCAGCGACAGCGCGTTCGGGTCGAGGCCGTCCGCCTCGAGCGCGGACGGCGTGACGAGCCACGGGCCGAGCGGGTTGAACGTCTCGCAGGACTTCCCCTTGTCCCACTGCCCGCCGCGTTCGAGCTGGAACGCGCGCTCCGAGACGTCGTTGGCGATGGCGTAGCCGGCGATGTGCGTCGCGGCCTCGTCCTCGGACGCGCAGTAGCGCGCGGTGGTGCCGATCACGATCGCGAGCTCGATCTCCCAGTCGGTCTTCGTGCTGCCGCGGGGGACGAGGACCTCGTCGTCGGGGCCGATCACCGTCATCGGGTCCTTCATGAACACGATCGGCTCGGTGGGGATGTCGGCGCCGGTCTCGGCGGCGTGGTCGCGGTAGTTCAGGCCGATGCAGACGACCTTGCCGGGGCGGGCGACGGGCGACCCACGCCGGAGACCGTCGGCCCGGTCGATCACGGGCAGGTCGCCGGCGGCGCGGGCGTGCCGCACGAGGGCGTCGGGGCCGGGGTCGGACGCCAGGAAGCCACCGCTGATGTCTCCGGTGAGGCTCCGGAGGTCGAGCACCTCGCCGTCGTCGTCGATCGCGACCGGGATCTCGTCGCCCGCCGGGCCAAGTCGTGCGAACCGCATCGTTCCTCGCTCTCCTGCTGCGCCGGTGCAGCGGAAACATCCTATGTCTGAGTCGAGGCTCCGGCAAGGTAGATCCGCTCGGCCGTCCCGCGGAGCACAGCGTCGCGCTCGGTCGGCGACAGGTCGGCGAGGGCGTCGCTCGTCGTGTGCAGGACCTCGGCGTAGTCGGCCGCGAGCGTCGACACCGGCCAGTCGGAGCCGAACAGCGAGCGCTCCGGGCCGAAGTGCTCGACGACCGCGCGGGCGTACCGGGCGACGGGCCGCTCCCGCCAGTCGGTACCCGCCTCGGTGAGCAGCCCGGAGACCTTGCACGCCACGTTCGGCCTGGCGGCGACCTCCCGCATCCGGTCCGGCCACGAGGGGTCCCCGGTGTCGATCGACGGCTTGCCGGCGTGGTCGAGGACGAACGACGCCTCGGGCACGGCGTCGACGAGGGCGAGGGCAGCGTCGTGCTCCCGGGCCCGCACGAGCAGGTCGAACACGAGGCCGGCACGTGCGACGGCACGGACGCCGCGGACGACCTCCGGCCGGGCGAGCCACCCGGGGTCGGACTCGTCCTGTGCCTGGTGGCGGATGCCGACGAGCCGCTCGCCGCCCGGACCGGTCGACGCCGACGCCACGCGCTCTGCCACGTCGGGCGCGGTCAGGTCCACCCAGCCGACGACGCCCGCAACCGGCGCGGCCTGCGCGAGGAGCCAGGCGGTCTCGCCCGCGTCGTGCACCGCCTGCACCGCGATCGTCCGCGTGACGGAGGTCCCGGTGGTCGCCGCGCGCAGGTCGTCCACGTCGAACCGTCGCCGGATCGGGGCGACCGAGTCGTCCATCCAGGGGTAGGGACGGTCTGCTGGGTCCCAGAGGTGGTGGTGAGCGTCGATGATCACGCCGCCATCATGCCCGATTCATCCGATGTCCGGGCGGGGAGGCAGCGCGAGCGCGCCCGAGCGTCAGACGACGCCGGCGGCCTCGAGCTCCGAGCGCAGTTCGGCGTCCGACGGCTCGACGAAGTGCTTCCCGTTCGGCAGCACGACGACGGGGATGTTCTTCCGCCCGCTGATCTCCTCGGCGCGGTCCGCCGCGGTCAGGTCCGCCTCCACGTCGACGTACTCGTAGTCCACCCCGAGGGTGTCGAGCAGCGCCTTGGAACGGCGGCAGTCGCGGCACCAGTCCGCACCGAACATCGTGACCTTGTCGAAGGATGCATCGCTCATGCCCAGAGAGTACGTCCGACGAGCCCCGCGCATTCCCGTGACCCCCGGCGCGGCCGCGGAGCACCATGGCTCCATGAGCCTGTCCACGGACGTCCGCGCCGCTCACCCGCACCACCGTCACGGCTGGTGGTGGAAGACCCTCCTCGTCGGGTTCCTGCTCTGGGTGGTCACGATCGTCGTCACGATCACGACGCTGAACACGAACCTCGTCCCGACGATCATCCTGCTCGGCAGCTTCCTCGTGCCCTTCACGGTGGTGCTGTTCGTCATCGAGCGGGTGACCGGAACGGTGAGCACGATGCAGCTCATCGTCGCGTTCTTCGTCGGCGGGATCCTCGGCGTCCTCGGGGCGTCCCTGCTCGAGGCGAACCTCCAGCAGGACGCCCTCGTGTACATCGTCGTCGGGTTCGTCGAGGAGTTCGTCAAGGGCGTCCTGCTGCTGTTCGTCGGGTGGCGGGTCCGCCCGAAGACGGCTCGGCAGGGAGCACTCCTCGGGGCGACGGTCGGTGCCGGCTTCGCCGCGTTCGAGTCGGCGGGGTACGCGTTCAACGCGGCGATCACCGCGCGGGGCATCGACCTTGTGTCCCTGCTGCAGACCGAGGTCGTCCGTGCGGTGCTGTCCCCGGTCGGGCACGTGCTGTGGACGTCGATCCTCGGAGCCGTCCTGTTCGGGGCCGCCCGTGGTCGCGACCGGTTCCGGTGGTCGTGGGCCCCGGTCGTCGCCTACGTGGGGGTCTCCCTGCTGCACGGGCTGTGGGACTCGAACTCGACGATCTCGACCCTGCTGGCGTTCGTCGTGACGGGGACGCCGTTCTCGGCAGCGCGGAACGGGGTCGTCCCGGCGTCGATCGCCGGCGTCGCGACGACCCTGTACGTGATCGGGCTCGCGATCGTGTCGGCCGTCGGGGTCGTGGTCCTCGTCACGGTGCTGCGCCGGCACCGACGGCTCGACCGGAGCGCGAACGCGCTCGCCGGCCGGCCGGCACCCTGGTCCTCGTCGTCGGTCGGCGACGGATGGGACGGCACGCCCCCGCCACACGTCCTGCGCTGACGAGGCCCCCGGCCACCCGCCGGACACGGGCACGCCACCCGCTCGCCCTACGATTGGGGCATGCCGCCAGGAGCCGACCCCGAGACCCGCGCCTGGGCCTCGGCGGCCGTCCGGCGCTTCGCGGGCGCGACGAACCTCCTCGTCGCCGCGCGCCGCTTCCGCATCGTCGGCGGCGACCCCCGCGACACCGCGGCGCTGCGCTCCCTGCTGACGGGGCTCGGCGCCCGCGAGGCGCTGCCCCACGAACCCGTCGACCAGCTCTGGTGCGCCGGTTCGCCGGAGGACTCCACGCCGGTCATCGAGCGCGAAGCCGACCGCCCCCGGGGTGCGACCCTCGTCGTGGTCGACGCCGGACGACACCTCCCCGCCGTCGACGAGGACGCCTTCGGCCCGGTCTCGATCGCCCGTCCCGGGGTCCTCGGGGTGCCGATGACCTCCGACGACGTCTTCCTCGTCTCCACCGGCCGCGACCCCGAGGACGACCCCGCCGCCGAGGCCCGCCTGCGCTGGGCCCGCCGGTCGATGCCCGTGTCGCGAGCGGTCGCCGCCGAGCTCCGCGACGGGGGACTCCTCCGTGGCACCCGGATCGGCGTCGCGATGTTCCTCGAGCCGAAGACCGCCGTGCTGAGCCTGCTCCTCCGCGACGCCGGCGCCGAGGTCGTCGTCTACGCCCACGCCGACGAGACCGACGACGCCGTGGCCGACGCCCTCCGTGCAGCCGGGCTGACCGTGTACGCGAGCAGTGCCGCCTCGCTCCCCGAGCAGCGGGCCCTCGCCCTCGCGATGCTCGACACCCGACCGCACATCCTGCTCGACGACGGCTCGCACGTGATCCGTCTCGCGCACCAGGAGCGGCCGGACCTCTTGCCAACGATGCTCGGCGCAGCGGAGGAGACGACGAGCGGCCTCCGCCCGCTCCGCACCATGGCGGCGCGCGGCGAGCTCGGCATCCCCGTCGTCGCGGTGAACGACGCCCGCACCAAGACCTTCTTCGACAACCGGTACGGCACCGGGCAGTCGACGGTGTTCGCGGTGCTCGACCTGCTCGACCGGCTCCCGTCCGGTACGCACCGCGTGGTCCCGGGAGGCACGGCGGTCGTCGCCGGGTTCGGCCACGTCGGCGAGGGGGTCGCCCTGGTGCTCACGGCACTCGGTCTGCGGGTGACGGTCGCCGAGACGGACCCGGTCCGCGCCCTGCAGGCGCTCTTCGCCGGCTACGCCGTCGCACCCCTCGCCGAGGCGGTGCAGGACGCCGACCTCGTGATGAGCGCCACGGGGGCCGCCGACACGATCGACCTCCGCGCGCTGCGGTCGTGCGCGGACGGCACGGTCGTCGCGGTCGCGGGCGGCGTCGACCACGAGGTGGCGCTCGACGACGCCCGAGCAGCCGGCGCCGAGCGGGTCCCGGTGGGTCCGAAGGCCGAGCGACTCGTGTTCCCCGGTGCGGACGGCGGCCCGATCGTGCTCGACGGCGGCGGCTGCATCAACATCACCGCTGCCGAGGGCAACCCGATCGAGATCATGGACCTGTCCTTCGCCGCACAGCTCGGCGCCGTCCGGATGCTCCTCGAACGGGGCGACGAACTCGACCGTGCCGTCGTGCCGATCGACCCCGCGGTGGACGAGGCGACCGCCCGCGCGGCGCTCGCCGCGTTCGGAGCGCCAGCCGCGCCTCCCGTGCCCCTCGCCGAGCACCCCGCCGACCGTGAGCCCGACGTCCGGACCCGCCGTTTCGGAGACCCGTCGTGACCGCCGGGCACCCCGTCACCGTCCACTCGGCGCGCATCGTCGTGCCGATGACCGCGCCGCCCATCGCCGACGGCGCCGTCGCGGTGCAGGACGGCCGCATCCTGCACGTCGGCGACCGGTCGTGGGTCGTCGACCAGCTCGCGGGCTCCGGCGTGCCCTTCACCGAACGGCCGTGGCGAGGTGCCCTCCTCCCCGGTCTCGTGAACGCGCACTCGCACCTGCAGTACACCGGCATGGCCAGTGTCGGGCAGCGGCAGTACAGCGGTTTCGAGGACTGGGCCCGCGCGTTCAACGAGGACTACGCCGAGCCGCACGACTGGCACGCCGAGGCGGCAGCCGGCGCGACGTCGTCGATCCTCGCCGGTGTGACGAGCATCGCCGACGTCGTCACGGACATCGAGGCGTCGACCGTGCTCGCCGAAGCAGGCCTCGGTGGCATCGCCTACTGGGAGGTCATGGACTGGGAGAACGCGGCCTGGCAGTCCCACGGCCGCGACCAAGTGCTCGCCGAACTCGAGCGGATCCCGACGGACCCGGGCGCCGGGCTCTCCCCGCACGCGCCGTACTCGCTCGACGTCGCCCCGCTGCTCGAACTCCCCGACATCGTGCGCCAGCGCGGCCTCCGGCTGCACCTGCACCTCGGCGAGGCCGCGTTCGAGGGCGAGCGCGTCGCCCTCGGGCCGGTGCCCGGGCTCGAGGGCGTCGACGGCGTCGGCCACGGCAACGACTGGCACCTGGCGAACGTGCCGTCGTTCCGGGCCATGCGCGCGCTCGGCTTCGGTGCGAGCGCGACCGCGTTCGTCGACCGGCTGGGCGTGCTCGGCCCCGACTGCCACATCGCGCACGGTGTGTACATGACCGCCGCCGACCGGGCACTGCTGCGCGCGCGGGGGACCGCCGTCGCGCTCTGCCCGCGCTCGAACGCCGTCATCGGGCTCGATCCGCCACCCGTCGCCGACTACCTGCGCGAGGGCAGCCCGATCGCGATCGGCACGGACTCGCTGTCGTCGTCGCCGTCCCTCGACCTGATGGCCGACGTCACCGCGCTGCACCGTATCGCCCGGTCGCAGGGCTACGGGCACCGCGACCTGCACGAACGACTGCTCGCCGCGGCGACCCTCGGCGGCGCGCACGCCATGGGGCTCGCCGTCGGGCCGGACCGGATCGGGCACCTCGCCGTCGGGGCACGCGCCGACCTGGCCGTCTTCGACGTCGACGCCCGGACCGTGCCGGACGCCCTCGCCGAACTCGTCGAGGACGGTGCCGGCCGTGCCGTCGCGACCGTGGTCCGCGGTGTCGTCCGAGCCGTCGACGGTGCGCTGACCGGCCCGCCCGCCCCACCTGATCGTTCCTTGGAGGAATCATGACCGAGACCGCACCCCGCCCGGGCATGGCCGCCAGGCGCACCGTTGACGGAACCCTGATCGAGTGGCTCGACGTGCCGAAGCGCGCCGTCGCCCTCGGCATGGAGCCGCACCCGGAGGGCGGCTGGTACGTCCGCACCTGGACATCGCCCGCGACCGTGTCGACGCCGGCGGGCGACCGGCCCGCCGCGACCCTGATCCACTTCCTGCTGCCCCCGGGTGAGGCCTCGGCCTGGCACCGGGTCACGAGCGACGAGATCTGGATGTGGCACGGGCCGGACAGCGTCGACCTGCAGCTCGGCGGCGACGGCGACCAGCCCGAGCCCGGTGCGACGATCACGCTCGGCCCGGACGCCGGGCGCGACCGGGTGAACGACGCGCAGGCGTTCGTGCGCGGCGGCGTGTGGCAGCGGACCCTGCCGGGCGACGGCGAGGTGCTGCTGAGCTGCCTGGTGTCGCCCGGGTTCTCGTTCGACGACTTCACGCTCGCCGAGTAGTCGCGAGACATCCGTTTCGCGTTGGTATCCCAGCGCGAAGTACACTTCGTCCTGCCCCCACCCCCTCGCACGAAGGCCCGACCGTGACCCGATCCCTCCGTCTCACCATCGCCGTCGCGACCGCTGCGGTCGCCGCACTCGCGCTCTCGTCCTGCTCGGCGGGCGGCAGCGGCAACGCCGACGGCACCGTCACCGACGGCAAGCTCACCATCGCGACCGGGCAGCCCGCGTACTCGCCCTGGGTCGAGGACAACAAGCCGCAGTCCGGCAAGGGCTTCGAGGCCGCCGTGGCCTACGCCGTCGCGAAGGAGATGGGCTACGACGAGTCCGACGTCGTCTGGAAGCGGAGCACCTTCGACAGCGCCATCGCACCCGGCCCGAAGGACTGGGACCTCAACGTCCAGCAGTTCTCCATCGACGCCAAGCGCAAGAAGGCCGTCGACATGTCGAGCGCGTACTACACGACGACCCAGGCGGTCGTGACGACGCAGTCCTCGAAGGCCGCCGACGACACCACCATCGCGGCGCTGAAGCAGGACGCGATCGGTGTCGCGACCGGGTCGACGAGCATCCAGAGCGTGAAGGACGTCCTCGGGGTCACCCCGCAGGTCTTCAACTCGAACGACGACGCCGTCCTCGCGCTCAAGTCGGGCCAGATCGACGCGATCGTGACCGACCTGCCGACCGCCTTCTACATGTCCGGCGCGCAGCTCGACGGCAAGGGCACGGTCTCGGCGCAGTTCCCGTCCGACGGCACGGGCGACCAGTTCGGCTTCGTGCTGCCGAAGGACTCCGAGCTGACGAGCAAGGTCGACAAGGCGCTCAAGTCGCTCAAGGCCGACGGCACGCTCGAGGACCTGCAGACCAAGTGGCTCTCCTCGGAGACCGACACCCCCGTCCTGAAGTAGCCGCATGACCGTTCCAGCAGGCGCCGGCACCCCGGTGGCCGCAGCCGCGCCGAGCCAGGTCGAGCTGGAGCGTCGGCTCTACCGTCGACAGCGCGGACGCCGGTCGATCGTGGTGTCCGTCGCGTCGACGCTCGTCGTGATCGCCGTCGTCTACTTCGGCGTCGTGAACACCCCCGGCTGGGCCGCGGTCCAGCAGTCGTTCTTCGATCCGCAGACCGCGATCGACTCGTTCCCGTCGATCCTCGAGGGCCTCTGGCTGAACATCCGGATCCTGTTCTTCAGCGCCATCGGCGTCGCGGTGTTCGGCACCCTGCTGGCGGTCGTCCGGGGCCTGCGGAGCCCGGTGTTCTTCCCGCTGCGGATGCTCGCCACCGGCTACACCGACCTGTTCCGCGGCCTGCCGCTCATCATCGTGCTGTACCTGGTGGGCTACGGGATCCCCGGGCTCGGGGTCTTCCCGCGCCTCCCCGCCGAGGTCTGGGGCACCATCGCGATCGTGCTCACGTACTCGTCGTACATCGCCGAGGTGCTCCGCGCCGGCATGGAGGCCGTGCACCCCTCGCAGCGCCTCGCCGCCCGGTCGCTCGGGCTGTCGCACGCGAAGACCCTGCGCCTCGTCGTGCTGCCGCAGGCGATCCGCAAGGTCACGCCCGCGCTCATGAACGACTTCGTGTCGATGCAGAAGGACGTCGGTCTCGTGTCGATCCTCGGCGCGGTGGACGCGGTCCGCTCCGCGCAGATCGCCCAGGCCGAGACCTACAACTTCACGCCCTACTTCGTCGCCGGACTGCTCTTCGTCGTGATCAGCCTGCCGCTTATCCGCGTCACGGACGCGATCGCGCGTCGCCAGCAGCGGCGCGAGCAGATCGGAGGGACCGTATGACGGGCCAGGAGGCGCGGCTCACCCCCGACACGTCGGCCGCCGTCCTCGAGCTGCGCGGGTTGCGCAAGGCGTTCGGCGAGCACGAGGTCCTGCGCGGGATCGACCTGACGGTGCACCGCCACGAGGTCATCTGCGTCATCGGGGCCTCGGGCTCCGGCAAGTCGACGCTCCTCAAGACGGTGAACCTGCTCGAGGGCATCGACGACGGCGAGATCCTGCTGCAGGGCACGGACATCGCCGATCCCCGCATCGACGTCGACGCCACCCGGGCCCGGATCGGCGTCGTGTTCCAGCAGTTCAACCTGTTCCCGCACATGAGCGTGCTCGACAACGTGACCCTCGCCTCCCGGCAGGTGCACGGCGTCGGCAGGGCGCAGGCAGAGGAGACCGCGCGGCGGCTCCTCGGGCGGATCGGCCTCGCGGACTTCGCCGGTGCCTACCCGGACCGGCTCTCCGGCGGGCAGCAGCAGCGCGTGGCGATCGTGCGGGCGATCGCGTCCGACCCCGAGCTCCTGCTGCTCGACGAGGTCACGAGTGCCCTCGACCCGCAGCTCGTCGGCGAGGTGCTCGACCTGGTGACGGAGCTGAAGCGGCAGGGCTCGACGATCCTGATGACCACGCACGAGATGCACTTCGCGCGGAACGTGGCCGACCGGATCGTGTTCCTGCACCAGGGCGAGGTCGTCGAGCAGGGTGCCCCGGCCGAGGTCCTCGACGCCCCGCAGCACCCCGCGCTCGTCGAGTTCCTCGCCCGCGTCCACGCCTGACGCGCCCGCCCGGGGCTCGAGCGCCGCGGGCGCGACCACCTACGCGACGGGGGCCGGTGCGGCGGGGGCGAGCCGCGCCTCCAGGCCGTCGTCGGCGACCGTCTCGGGGACGTGTGCCGAGCGTCCAGCGGGCAGGAACGCCGCGACGACCGCGCTGACCGCGACCACGGCGGCACCGACCAACACGGCGGGCTGGGCCGCGTCGACGTAGCCGGTGGGGGTGAGCTCGCCGCCGGCCCCGGTGAAGACGGCGGTCAGGACGGCGATCCCGAGCGCGACGCCGATCTCACGCAGCGTCGAGTTCGCGCCGGAGGCCTTCGCGTGGTCGTGCTGCGGCATCCGCGCGAGCACCGCCGTCGAGATCGGACCGAACACGGCGCCCATCCCGATGCCCGCGAGCAGGAAGCCGGGCAGCAGCGTCGTGAAGGTGACGTCGGCGGCCATCGTCCCGGCGATCCAGAACAGTCCGGCGGAGAGGAACACCATGCCGCCGGTGATGAGCAGCCGCGTGCCGACCCGGGGTGCCACGATGCCCGCGAGCGGGGCGACGACCATCGGCGCGAGGGTCCAGGGCATCGTCCAGACGCCGGCCTCGAGCGGGGTCCGACCCTGCACGACCTGCAGGAACTGGATGAGGATGAACACCGAACCGAACGCGCCGAACGAGAACGTCATCGCGACGACGTTGGCGAGGGCGAAGCTCCGGTCGCGGAAGAACCGGAGGGGCAGGAGCGGTGCGCTGGTGCGGGCCTGCCAGAGCACGAACGCGACGAGCAGGACACCGCCGCCGACCAGGCCGGTGAGCACCTCGCCGCTCGTCCAGCCGGCGTCGTTGCCGCGGACGACCCCGAAGACGACGCCGAGCACGCCGAGGCCGGCGAGCAGCACGCCCACGACGTCGGCGCGGACACGGGCTCCGCGGGTGTTCGGCAGGGCGAAGAGGGCCAGCGGGATCGCGACGATGCCGACCGGGACGTTGAGCCAGAAGATGGCCTCCCAGCTCCAGCCCTCGACGACGGCGCCCCCGATGAGCGGGCCGAGGGCGACGCCGAGGCCGGAGATGCCGCCCCAGACGCCGATGCCGACGGTGCGGAGCCGGTCGGGCACGCTCCCGACGAGCAGGGTGAGGGAGAGCGGCATGATCGCGGCGGCGCCGGCACCCTCGATCGCACGCCAGACGATGAGCGATGTCGGGTCGGTGCTCACGGCGGCGAACGCGGAGGAGACGGTGAAGACGGCGATGCCGGCGACGAACAGGTGCCGGCGGCCGAGCCGGTCGCCGAGGCCGACGGCCAGGAGCATCAGCGCGGCGAACGCGAGCGTGTAGGCGTTGGTGATCCACTGCAGCTCCTCGACGGAGGCGCCGAGGTCGGCGTGCACGGCGGGCAGCGCGCTGGTGACGACGAGGTTGTCGAGCGTCGCCATGAACATCGGGAGGGATGCGGCTGCGATGGCGAGCCAGACCGGGATGCGTCGTTCCATGGTGGGGATCCGTTCCGTTTGGTAATCGGATGATTACTTACGAAGGGCGACTGTAGTAATCGACTGATAACCTGTCAACCATGACTTCCCCGGCATCTGCACCGGCACGGGCGACGGCCGTCCGCATGCCCGCTGCGCAGCGTCGCGCGATGATCCTCGAAGCGGCACGCGGGCTCTTCGGCAGCCAGGGCTACAACGGCACGACGACCGACCAGATCGCGGCGGCAGCCGGCATCAGCCAGCCGTACGTCGTGCGGATGTTCGGCTCGAAGGAAGCGCTCTTCCTCGAGGTGTTCCGCGACACCCTCGACATCCTGCTCGACGCCTGGCGCGAGACCCTCGCCCACCTCGGGCCCGACGACACCCCGGCGCACGTCATCGGCGAACAGTTCGTCGACCTCGCCGCCGAGCGCGGACTGCACACGCTCCTGCTGCAGGCCTTCGTCTCCGGGGCCGAACCGGCGATCGGTGCCGCGGCCCGGGCCGGGTTCCTCGAGATCTACCGGTTCCTGCGCGACGAGGCCGGGATCGCCGACGACCAGGTCCAGGGGTTCCTCGGCAGCGGCATGATCTTCGCGATCATGCTGGCGATCGACATGCCCTCGCGGTTCGACGAGGACCCGGACGCGGCCGATCTGCTCCGCGCGACGTTCGGGGCGAAGTGCGGGCAGGTGCTCGACCTCGTCCGGGGCCAGCGGGCCGGGGGCACGGGTGCCGTGCGCGCTGCGGGCGCTGCGGGCGCGGCGGGCGCCTAGGGCGTCAGCAGCACCTTCCCGACGACCTCGCCGTCCCGGACCCGCCGGTGCGCCTCGGCGGCCTCGGCGAGCGGCAGGACCGAGTCGATGACCGGGCGCACCCGCCCGTCCGCCACGAACGGCCAGACGTTGTACCGGACGGCCTCGACGATCGCGGCCTTCTCGTCGAGCGGCCGGGCACGCAGGGTCGTCGCACTGATCGTCGCCCGCTTCCGCATCATCGCGCCGAGGTCGAGCTCGCCGGTGCGGCCGCTGCCCGAGGCGATCACGGCGACGTACCCGTTCGGCGCGAGCACCTCGATGTTCCGCGCCAGGTAGTCCGGCCCGACGACGTCGAGCACCACGTCCACGCCACGGCCCCCGGTGAACTCGAGCGCCCGTGCGACGAAGTCCTCCGAGCGGTGGTCGACCACGAGGTCCGCGCCGAGCTCCCGGGAGGCCTGCACCTTCCGCTCGCCCCCGGACGTCGCGATCACCGTCGCTCCGAGCGCCTTCGCCCAGAGCACCGCGTGCGACCCCATGCCGCCGGTGCCGCCGTGCACGAGCAGGGTCTGTCCGGGTCGGAGCCCGGCGAGCATGCCGACGTTCGAGTACACCGTGCACGCGGCTTCCGGCAGCCCCGCGGCCTCGACGAGGTCGATCCCCTCCGGCACCGGCAGCACCTGGGTCTCCGGGGCGACGACGAGTGCCGCGTAGCCGCCGCCGGACAGCAGTGCGCAGACCCGGTCACCGACGGCGAACCCCTCGACGCCGTCGCCGAGTGCGCGGACGGTGCCGGAGACCTCGAGGCCGAGGACGTCCGACGCCCCGGGAGGCGGCGGGTAGTTGCCGGCCGCCTGCTGCAGGTCCGCGTTGTTCACCCCGGCGGCCGCGACCTCGATGAGGACCTCGCCGGCTCCGGGGACCGGGTCGGGGAGGTCGTGCAGGTCGAGGGTGCCGTTCTCGGAGGTGATCGCTCGCATGCCCCCGACGCTACCCACGGGGCGGACCGTCGGGCACCGGGAACGCGGTCCACCTGTGGATCTCCCATGTAGCCTCGACGCGGATCCGCACCCCGTCCCGGGGTCGCGGGCACGACTCCGGGGGGACCCACCACCATGCGCACCAAGCTCGTCTCGCTCACCACGGCCGCCATCGCCGTCGCACTCCTCGCCGGCTGCTCCGCCGGCGGCGCCGGCTCGGACGCCACGACGGCCGCCAAGTCGACGCCGACCCCGACGCAGACCAAGGCCGAGGCCTGCAAGCTGTTCACGAACGAGGTCACCGACGCCACGAAGGGCATGCAGATGCAGCTCACCGAGCTGCAGAGCGACCCGGAGGCCGCGATGGCGAAGCTCGACGAGTTCGACGCCACGCTCGAGGACAGCGCCGACAAGGTGACCAACACCGAGGTGAAGCCGAAGACCGACGCGTTCGCGGGCGCCTTCTCGGACTTCGTCGGCATGACGAAGGACCTCGCGGCCTCGAAGGACCCGTCGGCGCTGTCCAGCTCCGGCTTCACCGAGGGGCTCCAGAAGCTGGAGACGACGGGCAAGGACTTCCAGGAGGTCTGCCAGTCCTGACGCGCGCCGACGCGTGATCGCGACCCGCGCCTCCAGGGCAGTCCAGGAGGCGCGGGTCGCGTCGTCTACGCAGCCGCCGGCTGCGACGCGTCCAGTCGGGCCACGTCCTCGGGACGGAGCTTGACGGTCGCGGCCGTCACCGAGTCGAGGATCGACTGCGGGCGCGACGCCCCGGGGATGGGGACGACGACGTCGCTCTTCTGCAGCTCCCACGCCAGCGCGACGACCTGCGGGCTGACGCCGCGGTCGCGGGCGATGTACGCGAAGTCCTCGTACGCGGTGCCGAGCTCCGCGGCGTTCGCGATGCCGCCGAGGGGGCTCCACGGCAGGAACGCGATCCCGAGCTCGTCGCACAGCGTGAGTTCCGGTTCGCTCGAGCGGAACTTCGGCGAGAACTGGTTCTGCACCGAGGCCAGTCGGCCGTCGAGGACCTCGTTCGCCGTACGGATCTGGTCGGGGTCGGCGTTCGAGATGCCGGCCATCCGGATGACGCCCTCGTCGAGGAGCTCGGCGAGCGCACCGATCGAGTCCGCGTACGGCACCGCCGGGTCCGGACGGTGGAACTGGTAGAGCCCGACGGCGTCCACGCCGAGGCGCTTCGCGGATGCCTTCGCCGCTTCCTTGAGGTACTCCGGACGGCCGTTCTGCGCCCACGGGCCGGGCTCGGGCCGGAGGTGCCCGCCCTTCGTGGCGATGAGGACGTCCGAGGTGTCGCCGTGGAACTCCCGCACGGCCTTCGCGATGAGCGACTCGTTGTGCCCCACCTCGTCGTGGGCGGCCAGGTGGTACGCGTCGGCGGTGTCGATGAGCGTGACGCCGGCCTCGAGCGCGGCGTGGATCGTCGCGATGGACTGCCGCTCGTCCGGGCGCCCCTCGATGGACATGGGCATCCCGCCGAGTCCGATGGCACTGACCGACACGTCTCCGATGACTCGTTGCTTCATGCCCCCAGCATGCGCCGGGAGGGGCGGGTCGTGTCCAGGGTCAGCGCCGTGCCCAGGCGGGGGCGTGCTCGGGGAGCGGTCCGAAGGCGATCCCGCGCGCGTAGAGGCCGCGGACGGCCGGCACGTACCGGGCGAGCAGGACGGGGAGCCGCGGCGGGCCGGCCTGCAGGGCCCCGGCGAAGGCCCGCTCGAACACCACGCGGTGCAGGAACGCCTGGGCGGTCTGGACGACCACGGCCGGCGGGGTGCGCCGACGCTGCACCGCGGCGAGGGCACGATCGAGGTCCGCGCCGCGGAGCCCCCGTCCGAGCGCCGGCGCCAGGATCGCAGCCGTCGCGACCGCGTCCTGCACCGCCAGGTTGATGCCGACGCCGCCCGCCGGGGACATGGCGTGCGCCGCGTCGCCGATGCAGAGCAGCCCCGGACGCCACCACCGGGTGAGCCGGTCCATCCGGACGTCGAGCACGTGCACGTCGTCCATCGACGCGATCGTGTCCACGCGGCCCGCGAAGTCCGGTCGGAGCCGCGCGACCCGGCCCCGGAAGGCCTCGACCCCGGCGGCGCGGAGGGCCGCGTCCGACCCCTTCGGCGCGAAGTACGCGACCTGGTGGTAGTCGGGCCGCGGGAAGCTGAGCAGGACGTCGGTGCCGGAGAACGCCGGGACGAGCGCGGTCGTCGCGTCGCCGGGCTCGCGGGGGAGCCGGAACCACCACGTGTCGAACGGCACCGGGAACGACCGCGGGTGCAGGCCGGCGGCGCTGCGCAGCACCGAGTCACGGCCGTCGCAGGCGATGACGACGTCCGCGCGGAGTTCCTCGGTGCCGCCGTCCGGATCGCGGTACGGCGCCAGGTGCACGCCCGTCACGACGCCGTTCTCCTCGATCGTGCCGGTGGCCGCGAGACCCATCGTGATCTCGAACGAGGGCTCCTCGCGGGCGGCGGTGACGAGCAGGTCGAGCAGGTCCCACTGCGGCACCATCGCCACGTGGTCGTACGGCGGGCGCAGGCGCGAGAAGTCGCCGAGGAGCGCACGCGAGCCGTCCGGCAGCGGCAGGGAGAAGTCGTCGAGGCGTGACTGCGGCAGGGCGGCGAACCGCTCCCCGAGCCCGAGCTCGTCGAGCAGCCGGATCGTCGAGGCGTGCACGGTGTCACCGCGGAAGTCCCGGTTGAAGTCGTCGTGCTTCTCGACGACCCGGACCGCGACGCCGGCACGGGCGAGGAGCAGGCCGAGGACGACCCCGGCGGGGCCGCCACCGACCACCGCGACCGTCGTCCGCGAGACCGTCACCATGCCCCGGACGCTACCCCGGTCCGGACGGGAGGGACGGTGAGGTCCCGCCACGCGCCTCCAGTCCGACAGGTGGTCACGTCCACCGGGCCCGTGCGACAACGTCGATGTCGCACGACGACCACGATGTCGTCACGCCGCGCGCGCAACTGTTGCGGACGCGAGTGGACGACAAGTCCGATGTCGTACGACGTCGAGGTTGTCGCACCGCGTCGGCGCGCGGCAACCCTCAGCCGCAGCCGCCGCCGCAGGCGTCAGGCGGTGGGGGAGACCGACGAGGACGCCGAGCCGCCGTCCGCCGCCCCCGCGAAGACGACGCCGCCCCACGTGATGATCACGATCGCCAGCACGAAGCCGATCGCGGCGATCCACCACGACGTCCGACGGCGGATCCACGCGCCGATCGAGAGGACGATCGTGGCGACGCCGATCACGAACGCACCGCCGACGGCGATCGCGGTCCCACCGATGTAGCCACCCGGGGTGCAGCCGGTGGCGGCGTCGCACGTGGCCGTCGCCGAGATCACGGCGATGATCCCGACGACCGCGGTGACGACCGTCATGACGGCGCCGAACGCCAGGAGCAGCACGGTCGAGATCCGGTCGGCGAGCTTCCCCGGTGGGAACAGCGTCGAGCCGCCCTGCTCCCACGTGGCCCGCTGGGCGCCGGTGGGGTCGGAGGGTGAGGACTGCGGCGGACCGCCGGGCACGTTGGACCAGGTCATGGGTGCAGTCCTACCGCGCCTCGACGCCGAACGCCTGTGCGAGGCGCTGGATCTTCTGCGCGCGACCGAGTCGGGGCAGGTCGGAGCCGTCGCGGATGACCCGGCCGCGGGCCTCGAAGTCGTCGAGGAAGTCCTGCGCCCAGGCGACGTCGGTCGGCGTGGGGGAGATGACCTCGTTGATGACGGGCAGCTGCTCGGTGTCGAGGCACAGCTTGCCGGTGAGCCCGAGCGAGACCGCGACCTGCGACTGCTCGCGGAGGATCGGGTGCGACGACCCCACCGTCGGGCCGTCGATCGGGCCGGGCAGGTCGCCCACGCGGGACGCCACGACGAGCTTCGACCGCGGGTACGCCATCGCGAGCGTGTCCGCGCTCGTCCCGGTGTCCCGCCGGTAGTCGCCCGAGCCGAACGCCAGCCGGAACGCCCCCTGGGCCTTCGCGATCGACACCGACTCCTCGATGCCCAGGGCCGACTCGACCAGGGCGATCACCGGCGTCTGGCCGCCGAGCCGGTGCCACGTGTCGGTGACCTGCGCCGGGGACTCGGTCTTCGCGAGCATGACGCCCTGCAGCCCGGGCAGCCCGCGGAGCTCCTCGACGTCGTCTGCCCAGAAGTCCGTCGTCACGTCGTTGATCCGCACCCAGGCCTCGCCGCCGCCGGCCAGCCACGCGGCGACGCCCTGGCGGGCCGACGGCTTCGCGGCGGGGTCCACCGCGTCCTCGATGTCCAGGATGATCTGGTCGGCACGGGACCGCTGCGACTTCTCGAACCGGTCGGTCGCGGTGCCGGAGACGAGGAGCCACGAACGGGAGATCTCGGCGGGGACCGATCGACGCCGGTTCGGTGCGGGAGCGGACTCCGGCGCGGGGGTGGGGGGAGCGGTGCGGTCGTCGATGGCCATGCCCCGTTGGTACCACACCGGCGCGCCCGGTCGCGCATCGGCGGGGGCCGGAAAGTCCGAAACCTCGGTTCATTGCCAGAGTGCCAGCCCGCTTCCGCCTACAGTGTCGGATGTGTGGCGAGCGGACAGGGTGACCGACGGCGAGGACGACGTGAACGACGACGTCCCCGTCGAGGGCGCCGACGCGCCCGCGGACGGGCGTGACGGACAGCAGGACGGGCGCGACGGACAGCAGGGGGAGCAGGACCGACGGGGGCAGCAGGAAGAGACCGCCGTGACGGACGAACCCGACCGCACCCTGCGCCCGGAACTGCAGCTCACGAGTCCGCAGGCGATCAGCCTGGGTGATCCGCGCCTCCAGGCCGGCAACGCCGCCGAACCCGCCTGGGACGTCTGGCGCAAGCAGCTGACCGGCGTCGGCGGCACCAGCCCCCTCACGCACTTCGCCGACCACCCCCGGGCCCGCATCGAGCTCTCGACGACGCACCCGGGCGGCCTCGCGCAGTTCATCACCGGCAAGACGACCCTGCTGTCGAGCCTGATCCGTGACGAGGTTGCACTCCGGGCCGCCCGCATCGCCGCCGGTCACGTCGAGGCCAAGGGCACCGAGCTGTCCACCGTGCGCGGCATCGACGCCGTGAAGCTCGGCATCGGCATGGCCGACTGGCAGCACGGCGACGAGCAGTTCCGCGGCCCGGTGCTGCTGCGCCCGCTCGCGATCCGTCGGCACGGCCGCGACTTCGAGGTCCGCCTGCTCGGCGAGCCCGTCCTCAACCCCGGCCTCGCCGACGCGCTGCACGAGCAGTTCGGCGTCATCCTCGACGCCCAGTCCTTCGTGGCGCTCGCGCAGCAGGACGGCTCCTTCACCCCGAACCCGGTGATCGACCGGCTCCGCGGGCTCACCGCGCACATCCCGGGCTTCTCGGTGCACGCACGCCTGGTGGTGTCCACCTTCGCCGAGGTCGCGACTGGGATGGTCGAGGACACCGAGGACCTGTCCCACCCCGTGCTCGACGCCCTCGCCGGCAACCCGAGCGCCAAGTGGCAGGTCGAGCAGTCGTACCACCCGGTCGAGCAGACCCCGTCGGACGAGCGGAGCCCGGAGACCGACACGCTCCTGCTCGACGCCGACGACGAGCAGGAGAACGTGATCGCACAGATCACGGCCGGCAACTCGATCGTGGTGAAGACCCTCCCCGGCACGGGTAGCACGCAGACGATCGTGAACGCGCTCGGCGGCCTCGTCGCGGCGAACAAGCGCGTCCTCGTGGTGAGCCCGCGCCGTGCGACCCTGCGCGGCATCGCGGCGCGGTTCTCCGAGGTGCAGCTCCCCGGCGTCGCCGTCACCCCGGGCACCCTCCGTCGTGACGTCGTCCGTGCGATCGCCCGCAACGAGAAGGCCTCGCGTCCGAACCTGCGCGAGGTCGACGACGCCCTGGTCCGGCTCCGCAAGGTCCTCAAGGACTACCGCGGCTCGCTGACGCGCGTCGACCCCGACTTCCGCGTCTCGGTGCTCGACTGCCTCGTCGAGCTGTCGCGCCTGTCGCTGCTGCCCGTCCCGCCGTCGACGACCGCGCGCCTGTCGAAGACCTCGGTGACGAGCATGGTCGAGGGGCGCTCCCGCGTCGCCGAGACGATGGTCAGCGCGGCGAACCTCGGCGAGTTCCGCTACGGCCCGGACGACTCGCCCTGGTACGGCGCGAAGTTCTCCTCGAGCGACGGTGCCCAGCGCGCCCACCGGATCGCGAAGGACCTCGACGCCGACGGCCTGCCGACCCTGCTCCGCCGTGCCCACGACCTCGTCGCCACGACGCACATGCGGCAGTTCACGACGATCAACGAGCTCGGCATCTACCTGCGCCTGCTCACCGAGATCCGCGACACCCTCGACCGCTTCCTGCCCGTCGTCTTCGACCGCTCGGTGTCCGAGCTCGTGGCCGCCACCGCCCCGCGCGGCGAGGGTGCGCCGATGTCGAGCACGAACCGGCGCCGGCTGAAGAAGCTCGCCCGCGAGTACGTCCGCCCCGGTGTGCACGTGTCCGACCTGCACGAGGCGCTGACCCGCGTCCAGCAGCAGCGCGTCCTCTGGCAGCGCTACGTCGCGGCCGGCGTGAACCCCGAGGTGCCCACCGGCATCGCGGATGTCCAAGTCCTGTTCTCGAACGTCGTCGAGGACCTCGCGCGCCTCGACGAGCCGCTGGGACGCACCGCCCGCGAGACCCAGCTGGCGAACGTGCCGATCGACGAGCTCGTCCCGACGATCGCCCGCCTCGCCGAGGAGTCCGACGTCCTGCACAACCTGCAGGAGCGCACCGAGCTCATGCAGACCCTGCGCGACCTGCAGCTCGAACCGCTCATCACGGACCTGGCGAACCGGCACGTGCCGGACACCCACGTCCCCGCCGAGCTCGAGCTCGCGTGGTGGCAGTCCGCCCTCGAGACGATGCTCGAGTCCGACCGGGCCCTGCTCGGCGCGAACACCGACATGCTCGACCGGGTCGAGGCCGACTTCCGGCTCGTCGACGACGCGCACGCGGCCGGGGTCTCCCAGGGCCTGGCGTGGCAGCTGGCCGAGAACTGGAAGGTCGGACTCGTCGACTGGCCGGACGAGGCCACCGCGCTGAAGACCCAGCTGCGGGACGGCGCGATCACCTCGCGTCTGCTGCAGGACTCCGCGCCGCACCTGTCCCGTTCGATCGCGCCGGTGTGGCTCGCGTCGCCCTACGAGGTGTCGCAGATCGCCGACACGATGCCCTTCGACACCGTGATCCTCGTCGACGCGGGCGCCGTCACCATCGCCGAGACCGTCGGGGCCGTCCGCCGTGCCCGTCAGACCGTCGTGTTCGGCGACCCGGTCACGCAGACCCCGTCGCCGTTCCGGATCGCGGTCGACCCGGCGCACCGCGCGCTGCAGGTCGACGAGGGCACGCTCGACGCCTTCCACGCCGACTCCGCGCTCGCGAAGCTCTCCACGCTGCTGCCGACCCTGTCGCTCACCCGCTCGTACCGCGCCGGCGGCGAGGACCTCGCCGAGCTCGTCAACCGTCGCTTCTACGGTGGACGCATCGAGTCGCTGCCCTGGGCCGGCTCGTTCCTCGGGCACGGCTCGATCGCGCTCGACTACGTCAGCGACGGCAAGGCCGTGCCGGACCCCGAGTCGGGGGCGGTCGAGAGCGTCGACGCCGAGGTGGACCGCGTCGTCCGGCTCGTCATGGACCACGCCCGCACCCGTCCGACCGAGTCGCTCATGGTCATCACCGCCTCGGCGAAGCACGCCGTCCGCGTCGAGCAGGCCGTGCTCACCGCGGCCCAGGGGCACAAGGACCTCACCGAGTTCGTCATCGGCGACCGGGCCGAGCCGTTCATCGTCGCGACGCTCGAGCAGTCCGTCGCCCAGAGCCGCGACCGCGTCGTGTTCTCGATCGGCTACGGCCGCACCCCGCACGGCCGTGTCCTGCGCGACTTCGGTCCGCTCGGCAAGCCCGGTGGGGAGCGCCTGCTCGCCGTCGCCATGACCCGGGCACGTCGCTCGATGGTCATCGTCACCTGCTTCCAGCCGTCCGACATCGAGGCCGAGCGGATGGGCCACGGCACCGTCGCCCTCGCCGAGATCCTCGCCGAGGTCCGTGCACGCACCACGGCCGAGTACGTCCCGGACGACTCCGACCCGCTGCTCGTCGACCTCGCCCGCCGACTCGAGATGCGGGGCATCCCCGTCGCGCTCGGCCACCGCGGCAAGCTCGGCCTGGTCGCCGCGCACGGTGGGGTGTGCGTCACGATCGAGACCGACGCGACGCTCGTGAAGGGGTCGCTCCGCGAGTCGCTCCGGCTCCGACCCGAGGTGCTCCGCCGACTCGGGTGGCACTACGTGCGCGTGCACGCGTTCCAGCTCTTCTCGGACCCGGACCGTGTCGCGAACACCGTCGCCGCGGTGCTCGGTGTCGACCGTGGTGCCACGCAGGAGATCTCGATCCCCCCGATCCCCGCACGCCGGTGACTCCTCGGCCGAGCCGGCGGGCCTCCCGGCCAGCCGGTCCGGTGACGCCCGAGACGGACCAGCTGGTGGGCACGTGGACGCGGGCCGACGACGCGTCGTCAGCCGCGCCTCCCGTGCCAGGAGCAGCGCACGACCGTGAGCCGGACGACCGCCCAGGAGGCGCGGCTCGCCCCCGCAGGCGCGTCACCACCCAGCCGGTGCCGGGCTACGACCCGGTGGCGCCGCCGGAACCGGCCCGCCACCGCGACGGGGAGAACGACGACCAGCTCCGGCGCGACGTCCCGCCGCACTGGTGAGCAGGTAGCCTGTCCTGCGATGACTGACACCGTGCGGGAGCGCCCCGACTGGCAGACCTGGCCGAACCTGATCTCGCTGGTCCGGCTGCTGCTGATCCCGGTGTTCGTGTGGCTCGTCGTCGCCGGACACCCCGGCTGGGCGCTCGTCGCGCTCGTCGTCATCGGGGTGAGCGACTGGGCGGACGGCTTCATCGCGCGCAAGTTCGACCAGGGCTCGAAGCTCGGCAAGGCGATCGACCCCGTCGCCGACCGACTCGCGATCATCGCGATCGTGCTGTCGCTCGTGCTGACCGGGCTGCTGCCGTGGTGGGTCGTCGCCGTCGTGGTGCTCGTCGACCTGGTGCTCGTCGTGCTCTCGAGCGTGCTGTTCCACGGCAACCCCGACCTCGACGTCACGTGGACCGGCAAGATCCGGTCGGCGCTGCTCTTCGTCGGGCTGCCGGTGCTGCTGTTCTCCGCGGTGCACACCGTCGACGAGAACGCGCCGTGGGTCCGCGTCGTCGCCCTCGTGTTCGTCTACCTCGGGACCGCCGGGCACGTGCTGGCGGGCGTCCAGTACGCGATCGCGATGTTCGCGAAGCGGCGCGAGGTGTCGGCCGCGCGCTGACGCCGGCCGCGCGCTGGCGCCGGCCGCGCGCTCGCGCCGGCCGTTCGCACAAGCAAAACCCGCCCGAGCCACGTGATCGCGTGGTTCGGGCGGGTTTCGGTTGTGCAGGAGCAGCTAGAGCTTCGTCGTGCCGCCGATGCCGGGACCCTCGGGAGCGGTCGACGGCGCCACGTGCGCACCGCCACCGGTGTTCGCGGGCACGCCGTTCTGCGAGCGGAGCAGGTCGCGGATCTCGAGCAGCACCTCGACGTCCGTCGGCGGGACGTCCTGCGGCGTCTGCTCCTCGTCGTTCTTGACCCGCTCGAACGCGACCTTCTTGAGGTGGTTCACGGGGAGCACGAGGGCGAAGTACACGACGGCCGCGACGATGACGAAGTTGATCACCGCACCGATCACCGAGCCGAACATGAGGGTCGCCGGCTTGCCGCCCGCCACGGTCGGGATGTCGACCTTGAGCGCGTCGTCGAGGCTCGACGCGTTGAACACCGCGCCGATCGCCGGGTTGATGATCGCGTTCACGATGACGGTCACGATGGCGGTGAACGCTGCACCGATGACGACTGCGACGGCCAGGTCGATGACGTTGCCGCGGAGCAGGAACTCCTTGAAGCCCTTCACGGGACTCCTTCCGGGTCGAGGACGGCCGCCGGACGGCGACCCCATCAACCTACCGAGGAGTCCGGACCCCGGTCAGGACCCGGCGGGCTTCGGCGTGGTCGAGGCAGCGGGCTTCGCGGCTGCGGGCTTCGACTCGGTCTTCGCCGGCGTCGAGGACGACGACGAGGACGACGACTCGGACGAGCCCGACGACTCCGACGAGCCCTTCGGCGCCGCCCGGGAATCGGTCCGGTAGAAGCCGCCCCCGTTGAACGTCACCCCGACCGGCGAGAAGACCTTGCGCAGCACGCCGCCGCACGCCGGGCACTCGGTGAGCGTTGCGTCGGAGAACGACTGCTTGATGTCGAAGGCGTTGCCGCACTCCGTGCAGCGGTACGAGTAGGTGGGCACCCTAGCTCCGGAAGGTGATGATGCGCGACGGCGTGATGATGCCGTCGACGGGTTCGTCGTGGCTCTCGCGCGGGACCTCGTCGAGGTACTCCGCGTCGAAGATCACAGCATAGACGGGCGGGCGGTTCGCCATCGACCCGAGCGTCTTGTCGTAGTAGCCGCGTCCCCAGCCCATCCGGACGCCGTCGTGTCCCACCGCGGCGGCAGGGGCGAGGATCGCGTCGACGTCGTTGATCGCGAGGGGGGAGAGCACCTCGCCGACGACCTCGGGCACGCCGGCCAGCCCCTCGGCCTCGGAGGCGCCGTCGCCGACCGCCCAGTCGAGCAGGCCGTCCTCGCGGGTGATCGGCAGGAGCACCCGGATGCCGCGCTCGAACGCCCAGTTCAGGAACGGGCGAACGTCGGGTTCCTCGGGTGCGGAGAGGTACAGCGCGATCGACTCGACCTGGCGCTCCTCGGCGAAGCGCTGCAGGGTCGCGGTGAGCGCCGCGGTGTCGGTCTCGCGTTCGGTCGTGGTCCGGGTGCGCCGCCGCTGCCGGAGCTCGGCTCGCAGGGCGCGCTTCTCGTTCCCGAGATCGGCGATCATGCCGAGGAGTCTACCGAGGGCACGTCTTGCGGCTTTCCGCCGCCGAGCGCGAGAAGCCGTGTCCTCCGTAGCGACGACATGCCTCCTCCAGGGGTCATCCGATACCGTCCAGGCATGGGCTTCCAGATTTCGAAGGCCGTGATCCCCGCCGCAGGCCTGGGCACGCGCTTCCTCCCCGCCACCAAGGCGATGCCGAAGGAGATGCTCCCCGTCGTCGACAAGCCGGCCATCCAGTACGTGGTGGAAGAGGCCGTCGGCGCAGGGCTCACCGACGTGCTGATGATCACGGGCCGCAACAAGAACGCGCTCGAGAACCACTTCGACCACGTGTCCGAGCTCGAGGAGACCCTCAAGAAGAAGGGCGACCACGAGAAGCTGCAGAAGGTGAACCAGTCCACGGACCTCGCCGACATGCACTACGTCCGCCAGGGCGACCCGCTGGGCCTCGGCCACGCCGTGCTCCGCGCCAAGATGCACGTCGGCCGCGAGCCGTTCGCCGTGCTCCTCGGTGACGACATCATCGACGCCCGCGACCCGCTGCTCAAGCGCATGATCGAGGTCCAGGGCGAGAAGAACGCCACCGTCGTCGCCCTGCTCGAGGTCCCGGAGTCGCAGACCCACCTCTACGGCATCGCCACGGTCGAGGAGACCGACACCGACGACGTCGTGAAGATCACCGGCCTCGTCGAGAAGCCCCCGCAGGGCGAGGCGCCCTCGAACCTGGCCATCATCGGCCGCTACGTCATCCGTCCCGAGGTCTTCGACGTCCTCGAGAAGCAGGAGCCGGGCAAGGGCGGCGAGATCCAGCTGACCGACGCGCTCATGAAGATGGCGAACGCCGAGGAGTGGACCGGCGGCGTGTACGGCGTCGTGTTCCGTGGACGCCGGTACGACACCGGTGACAAACTCGACTACATCAAGGCGATCGTCCAGCTCGCCTCGGACCGCGAAGACCTCGGCCCCGACCTCAAGTCGTGGCTCAAGGAGTTCAACGCGGGCGAATAGACGACCCGTCGCCGAACGGGTCCGGGGAACACCCCCGGGCCCGTTCGACGCTCCCGGAGGAACCAGCGCGATGACGACGATCCCGACCCTGTCCCACGGGCGGGTCACCATCCGGCCCCTCCGACTCCGCGACACCCGCGACCTCGACGTCGCCCTCGCGAGCAACCGTTCGTGGCTCCGCACGTGGGAGGCCACGAACCCCTCCGGTCACGTCTCCACCGACGTCCGGGGCAGCATCCGTGCGCTCCAGGCCAACGCCCGCGCGGGGCTCGGACTCCCGTTCGCGATGGAGCTCGACGGCCGCTTCGTGGGGCAGCTCAACGTCTCCGGCATCACGTACGGCTCCCTCGCCAGTGCCTCGATCGGCTACTGGGTCGTCGAGGACGCCGCCGGCCACAACGTCACGCCGATCGCCGTCGCGATGGCGGTGGACCACTGCTTCCGCGTGGTCGGCATCCACCGCATCGAGATCTGCATCCGTCCCGAGAACGCCCCGTCGCTGCGGGTGGTCGAGAAGCTCGGCTTCCGGTACGAGGGGCTCCGCCGCCGGTACATCCACATCAACGGCGACTGGCGCGACCACTTCTGCTTCGCCCTCGTCGCGGAAGAGGTCCGCGAGGGCGTCCTCGAACGCTGGGTCCGCGGCCAGGTCCCGCCCGGCGTCGGTTCGGTCCCGCTCGCGGCACGCGACGAGGCCGCGATGCCGCTGCACACCACGCCCCGCGTCTGACCCGCGGGTCCGGTCCGTCCGGGCGGCCCGGGAGGCGCGGCTCGCCCCCGGCGATTTCGTCGCGACACGCGCAACACGCGTCCGGCAATCACCGGCCGGGGGAACGCCCACCCCTACCGTGTCCCCATGGCAGGTATCGGCTCCTGGGGCGGCGGCATCGTCCTGCTCATCGCGGCCGTGCTCTGGCTCGTCTACCTCATGCCGTCCTGGGCGGCCCGTCGGCAGTACCTCGCCACCGAGCGGAACGCGATCCGGCTGCAGCAGACCCTCCGCATCCTCGCGCAGACCGCCGAGCTGCCGGACGAGGTCCGCATCGAGATGAACGCGAAGTCCCTCGCCGAGGCCCAGCGGGTCGCGAAGTCGGAGGAGGCGAAGCGCACCGCGATCGTCCGCGCCCACGAGGCCGCCCGGCAGCGGGAGATCACCCGTCGACTGGCCGAGCAGGCACCCGTGCTCGAGCGGGCCTCGGCGGTCCCCGCACTCACCGCGATGCGCATGCGTCGGTCCCGACTGGGGGCGACCCTGCTCGGCACGCTCGGCCTCGTCGTCGCGGTCGTCGTGTTCGTCGCGGCCCCCGCCGCCTGGCTCGTCGGTGTCGCCGGCCTCGTCGCCGCCGGTGGGTCCGCAGCGGTCCTCGCCCAGCTGCACCAGGTGGCGAAGGCGCGGAAGGCCCGGACCGCGACGGTCGTGCCGGAGTCGAGCCGCGCCTCCAGGCCCGCGAGCGAGTGGACGGACCCGGCGCCGCCGCTGTCGACCGAGCAGCCCGCCGAACCCGCTCGTGACCGCAGCTGGACGCCGAACCGCGTCCCGAAGCCGCTGTACGTCGAACGCCCGAAGGTCCCGGCGGCCACGCCGGAGTCCTCGGCGGAGCTCGCCGCCCGCCTGAAGGAGCGGGTCGCCGCGGCCAAGGCGGAAGCCGAGGCCGAGGCGGCCGCGATCCGTGCCGCCGAGACCGACCCGTCGCTCGCGCGGGTGTCGCCCATGCGCCCGGACGTCGAGGAGGCCGTCGCGTCGCTCTCCGCGCACGACCAGGGGCGGCTCGCCGAACGGCTGGGTCTGCGTGCGCCGGCCGGGACGGGAACCCCCGTCGCGCAGGCCGCTCCCGCTCCGGAACCCGCTGCTCCCGCCGCGCCCCCGGCGCCGCCGAGCAAGTGGGCCGGCATGGGTGTCCTCGGCGAGGACGCGTACGAGCAGGCGGACCTCGACGCCATCATGCGTCGCCGCCGCGCCGTCTGATCGCCCGATTTCGGATCGGGCCGACGCGGGTGCTAGTGTGGACGCGTTCTCGGGGCTATGGCGCAGTTGGTAGCGCGTCTCGTTCGCAATGAGAAGGTCAGGGGTTCGAATCCCCTTAGCTCCACTCCGAGACAGAAGGCCACCCGATCGGGTGGCCTTCGTCGTTCCCGGGGCGGGCCCGCGTCAGCCGGGGACGCTCTCCGTCAGGATCCCGGCCTGGGCGAGCTCGCCGTGGATCGCGTTGGCGGCCTGCTCGAAGGCGCGGTTGCCGCGCGAGATGCCGAGCGCGCCGCCCTTGAGCGCCGACTTGCCGGCACCGCGCAGGAGCCGCGCGACCGTCCGACCGTCCGGCGTGACCATGATCTGCACGTCGAGGCGGGTGTGGAAGGTCCGGTCGTTCGCCATGCCGCCGATGAGCAGCGTGAGGCCCATGCTGCCGCGGGTGGCGCGGAGGGCTCCCTGGTCGCCGTCGTCGACGGTGTACCCCTCGCGGACGAGTGCGTCGCGGACGAGTGCGCGGACGTGGTCGGGGGCGGCTGCGACGAAGAAGTCGTGGCTCTCGGGCATGGGTGGTCTGATCCTCTCGACGGTGGTTCCTGCCAGAGATCATGCCGTGTCGTCGCCTACCCTGGGAAGCACCATGACTGCCTCCCTGACGCGCCGCTCCCTGCTGTCCCTCGCCGGCGTGACCGGCATCGGGCTCGCCGTCGTTGCGTGCTCGTCGGGGGACGGCGGAACGGGCAAGGCGTCCGGTGGTGGCACGACCAGCGGTGGCGGTTCGTCCACGCCCACGGCGAAGCCGGTCGCGAAGTCGCTCAGCCCTGCGCAGGTCCCGCTCGCCGGCGGTGTGACGATCACCGTCGCCGGCTCCGGGCTGGCAGCGGTCGCCGGCGTCACGGTCGGGGGCATCGCCGCGCGGGACGTCCGGGCGACCGCCACGAAGGTGACCTTCACGGCACCGCACCAGGCGATGTACACGGCGGGTTCGGCGGACGTCGCGCTCTTCACGACCGCGATCGAGCCGTCACCGTCCGCCAACCAGTCCTCGGACGGCAACGGCAGCGCCGCGAACGACGGGCAGACCGGGGCGACGCAGGACTCCGCGACGGCCACGCCCACACCGACCACCGCGCCCGTCCCGGACGCCTCGACGGCGGTCGCGACCTCGACCCTGGCCTACGCGGCACTGACCGACGTCGACCGGCAGCTCGAGTACGCGATGGCGCACTGGAAGGACTACAACCTCGCCGAGTACGGCACCATGAACCCGATCGGTGGCGACTGCGCGAACTACGTGTCGCAGACCTTGATCGCCCGCGGCTGGCAGCAGCGCTCCGACTGGTACAACCGGTCGGCCGGGGCGGAGCACTCGGCGACGTGGACCTACTGCCCGACGATGGACCCGTGGCTGACTGCGAACGCCGCCGAGTTCGGACTCACCCGCCGCTCCCTCGACGAGCGCGACAAGGTCAAGGTCGGCGACATCGTGTTCTACGACTGGAACGACAACGACTCGCCGGACCACACCACGATCGTGTCCGAGGTGTTCACCGAGCCGGACGGCACGGTCCGCATCAAGTCGGCGAGCCACAACCAGGACGGGCCGTACCGCGACCTCGACGAGATGATCACGGTGCAGCACCCGGGCGGGACCGCCTGGTTCCACACGTTCGACGCGTAGCGCCGGCGCGCGTCGGGGCCGCGGGTGCCTGGTGGTGCTCGCAGCCGGTTCGGCGGGGCAGCGCACAACGAAAGTGCGCTCGAACCACGGCGACCCCCGGCGCGGAGTGACTTTGGTTGTGCGAGCCGCGCTGCGCCGCGGCGCTCGTCAGGGGTACCCGAGGAACCAGAGCAGCACGACGGCGACCGGCTGCAGGCACACGCCCACGACGAGCCACACGACCGCCCGCCGCCGCGTCCGTACGAACACGTCCGACCCGAGCAGTGGCGCCGTCGGCATGAGCAACCGGGGCAGGGACTGCTGGGGCAGGAACACCGCCACGAGGTACAGCGCGTACGCCGCCGTGAACGCCCACACGTCCACCCCGAGGGCCCGGACCGACCTCCGCGTCCAGAACCACACCGCCCCCGCGAGCACGGCGACCACGAGCACGATCCCGAGCGGCCCGAGCCACGTCCCCGCCATCGTGAACCACGGCGTGAGCGGCGCGAAGTGCTGCCGCCCCACGAACCCCACCCACCACGACAGTTCGGTGTCGAGGTAGGCGTTCGGCCGACCCGTCACGGCCGAGGCGATCACCGGCCACGCCAGCCCCGCCGCAGCCACCACCAGCCCCGACACGACGATCGCCACGGCGTCCCGCACCGGGAGCGCCCGACGCTCCTGCACCCACCGCACGACGAGGTGCACCGCGAGCGCCACGGCCAACGCCAGCACGCCCGGCTTCGTGAACGCGGCCACGAGCCCGAGCGGCGCGACCAGCCAGTAGCGCCGACGGACGAGCGCCAGCAGCGCCCCGAACAGCAGCAGCAGGAACGTGCTCTCGGCGTAGGCCACCTGCAGCAGGAACGCGGTGGGACCGAACGCGAACAGCGCCGTCGCCCACCGCGCACGGTGCGAGCAGCCCACGGCGAGCACCAGCCGGTAGAGCAGCACGCACGCCCCGGCCCCGGCGAGCGTCGCGACGAGCACGCCCGCGACCCAGAACGACCCGCCCGTCAGCGGCATGACGGCGCGCACGAGCGTCGGGAACACCGGCAGGAACGCCCAGGCGTTCGGGAGGACGTGCCCCGAGTCGTCGAGCGGCAGCGTCGTCGGGTACCCGTGCTCCGCGATGATCCGGTAGAAGGACGCGTCCCACGACCCCGAGAACGTGAAGAAGGACGGATCGCGTCGGGACGACGCGAACGGCCAGCCGTTCGCCGTCGCCACGGCGTAGACCGTCGCGAGCAGGACCGTGCTCACCACGCGCGAGGCCAGCCACAGGAGCAGGGGAGTGGTCCAGCCGCTGTGGCGCGCCTCCAGGGCCGGCCTGGAGGCGCCGCTCGTCTCCCCGGCGCTCGTCACCGCCCGATCCTCGCACGTCCACGGCACGTCACCGGTGTCCGCAAGGCGTACGGTTTCAGCCTCGGTGCGGGCCCACGGCGTTGCATGGTCGGCGTTCCCTGGAAGACGCAACCACCGGAGGCACCATGCCGTTCATCACCGTCGGAGCCGAGAACGGGCACGACATCGACCTGCACTACGACGACTTCGGATCGGGCGACCCGGTCGTCCTCATCCACGGCTGGCCCCTGTCCGGCCGCTCGTGGGAGGGCCAGATCCCGGCCCTCGTCGAAGCCGGGCACCGTGTCGTCGCGTACGACCGTCGCGGCTTCGGGCAGTCGTCGCACCCGTGGGGCGGGTACGACTACGACACGTTCGCCGCCGACCTCGACACCCTGCTCGACCAGCTCGGGCTGACCGAGGTCACGCTGATCGGGTTCTCGATGGGTGGCGGTGAGCTCGCGCGCTACGTGTCCACCTACGGCACGGGCCGGGTGAAGAAGCTCGTGTTCGCGAGCGCGGTGCCGCCGTACCTCTGGAAGTCGGACGACAACCCCGACGGCGGGGTCGACCAGGACCTCGCGGACTGGTTCTCGAACGGGATCACCGGGGACCGCCCCGCGTTCCTGCACGAGTTCGTCGACCTGTTCTACACGGCGGGCAAGCCCTCGCTCGTGAACAAGCCCCTGGTGTCGGGCGACCAGCGCGCGTACGACCTCGCGATCGCCGAGCTCGCATCGCCGAAGGGCACGCTCGACTGCACCGTCGCGTTCGCCACGACGGACTTCCGCGACGACCTCACCAAGGTCGACGTGCCGACGCTCGTGATCCACGGCGACTCCGACGGCATCGTGCCGTTCGAGGTGTCCGGCAAGCGGACCGCTGCGGCGATCCCGAACGCGCAGACCCACGTCATCGAGGGCGGGCCGCACGGGGTGCTGGCATCGCACAAGGACGAGTGGAACGAGGCGGTCCTGCGGTTCCTCGCCTCCTGACCCGCGCCTCCTGATCCGCGCCGAGACGCCGCGTCGGTCGCGCACCGATCGCCGCGTCTCGTGAGCAGCAATGGTCGGGTCCGTTCGTCGGACCCGACCATTCCTGCTCACCGAGGACGTGCCTCCCGGCTCCTGCGTCGCGTCAGCGACCGGTGACCGCGCGCCGGATCTGCTCGATCGGTACCTTCGGGGTGCGGTCCGCGTTCAGCAGGCCGTTCGTCTCCTGCATCGTGTCCGTGAGCTGCGTGTAGCAGGACCCGGCGAGGAACGAACTCGCACGGATCGCGTCGTACAGCGCCGTGATCCGGGCGATCCAGTCGTCGCCGTCGGCCGCGGTCGTGTAGCCCCAGCCGTCCTCGCGCTGGGCGCCGGGCTGGTAGTTCACGCCGCCGAACTCGGTGAGCATGACCGGCTGCCCGCGGTCGACCGCCCCGCCGACCAGTACCCAGCGGTCGGACGGGCCCATGCCGTGGAACAGTGCCGTGCGCGCCGCGTCGTCGGCGTAGGTCGCCGCGAGCCGGGGCCCGACGCCCTCGTAGTCGTGGATCGTGATGATGTCCGAGTCCGGGTGCTCCCACCCGTCGTTCGAGATCACCGGCCGTGTCGGGTCGATCGCCCGCGTGACGTCGGCCAACGACCGCGCGTAGGCCTGCTGCGCGGGGTCGGTCGCGATGTGCTGCACGCCCCAGCTCTCGTTCGCCGGGACCCACGTGACGATCGACGGGTGCGAGGCGTCGCGCTCGACGGCGTCCATCCACTCGCGCATCAGCCGCTGCACGGCCCGCGGCGAGAACGCGTACGCACCCGGCGCCTCACCCCACACGAGGATGCCGAGCCGGTCCGCCCAGTAGAGGAAGCGCGGGTCCTCGATCTTCTGGTGGTTGCGTGCGGCGTTGAAGCCGAGCTCCTTGATGAGCTCGACCTCGCGGCGGAGCGCCTCGCGGGAGGGGGCTGCGATGTGCGAGTCCGGCCAGTACCCCTGGTTGAGGACGCTGCGGACGTCGTAGCTCCGGCCGTTGAGGAGGAACGCGCCACCGTCGACGCCGACGGTGCGCACGCCGAAGTAGGACGCGACGGCGTCGATCGGGGTCGGGTCGCTGCCGGATCCCAGCAGGGTGACCGTGGCGTCGACGAGACGCGGGGCCTCCGGTGACCAGTGCAGTTCGTCCTCGGCCTGGCCGTTCGCCTGCCGGGCGATCGGGACGAGCACGTCGAACTCGTTCGCCGTCGCACCGAGCGTGGTCTCGATCGTCGCGAGGTGTTCGTCGCCCTCGTCCCAGCGGGCGTCGACGCGGAGGCGCTCGCCGCCGGTCCGGACCCCGGCGAGCCGGACGGTCAGGCGGAGCGTCTGGTGGTCGAGGTTGGTCCAGCGGAGGTACTCGATCGACGTGGTCGGCACGGCCTCGAGCCAGACGGTCTGCCAGATGCCGGTGGTGCGGCGGTACCAGATGGCGTGCGGGTCCTCGTGCCAGTCCTGCTTGCCGCGGGGCTGGGTGAGGTCGTGCGGGTCGTCCTCGGCGCGGACGACGAGGGTGTGCACGGCGTCGGAGGCGGTCAGGACGTCGGTCACGTCGAACGAGAACGGCGTGTGGCCGCCCTCGTGCTCGCCGATGAACTGCCCGTCGATCCAGACACGGGCACGGTGGTCCACCGCGCCGAAGTGCAGCAGGAGCCGGGGTGCCGCGTCGCCGTGTCCGGCGGCCTCGAGCTCGGCGCGGCCGATGGTGCGGGAGTACCAGACGACGGGGTGGAAGCCGGGCTCGTCGATGCCCGACGCGACGGACTCGGGCGGGAACGGGACGACGATGTCCCGTGCGTCGGGGAAGCCGGTCCGCCAGGCGGGGTCGTCGCCGTCGTTGCGGAAGGACCACGTGCCGTCGAGGTCGGCCCACTGCGGGCGGAGCATCTGCGGCCGGGGGTACGCGCCGTCCTGCCGGGAGGCGAGTGGGAGGGCCTGCGGGGAAGCGGTGTCAGGTGCGGCGACGATGCCGTCGAGCGTGCTCATGCCTCCATGCTGGCGCGGCTGGTACATCGTTGTAAAGAGCGCGGCAACGATTCCGGGCGAGTGCCCGCCCGGCCTGTCAGGCGATCGCGGCGTCCCGCGTCAGGACCATGACGTCCATGCGCCCCTGCTGCACGGTCTCGCCCCGCTGGTTCCGGAGCGACACCGTCCGCTCGACGATGCCCGTCGTCCCGGAGCTCGTCAGCCGCGTCGACAGGATCTCGACCTCGCACGTCAGGGTGTCCCCGATGAACACCGGCGCCGTGAAGCGCCACTGGTCGATGCCGAGCAGCGCGACGGCCGAGCCCTCGAACACCCCGGTGCGGGCGATCAGCCCGAGGCAGAGCGAGGTGCCGAGCAGCCCGTGCACGACCCGCTGGCCGTAGCGGGTCCTGGCGGCGAACTCGACGTCGGTGTGGACCTGGTTGTTGTCGTTCGTCCACGAGGCGAACGACACGACGTCCGCCTCGGTGATGGTCCTGCCCGGGGTCGTGAAGGTCTGTCCGGCGGCGAGGTCTTCGAGGTAGTGCGGCACCCGGTCATCCTCGCAGACCGGTCGCCACGCGCGACCGCAGGCGGGCGACGAGGTGCTCGGCCCGGTCCCGCTCGCGCTCGACGACGGCGTGCTCGGTCGTGGCGAGGACCCCGGCGCCGAACGTGTCCGCCCCGCTCCTCGCCGCGAGGGTCGCCAGCTCCCGGTGGGCCGCGGTGGCGTGCGCCGCGTCGAGCACCTCGCCGAGGCCGTCCTGGACCCGCCGCAGCAACCCGAGGCGCCGCTTCCCGAGGTCCGTCGCCTCGTCGGCGGCCTGCAGGGCGTAGCGCAGGCGCCGCGCCGCCTTCCGGACCTCGTGCAGGTCGTCGAGCGTCTCGATGCCGCCGTCGATCGCCTTCGCGACCCGCTTCCGCTCGCGCGCGATCCGGCGGACGGTGAACGCCTGGGCGTCGTCGTCGGCGTGCGGTCCCCGCGGCACCCGGGCGACGAGGTCGTCGAGGCGGTCCAGTGCCCGGAACCACGTCGCCGAGCGCAGGGTGTGCCGGAGGTCGGCGGCCGCGGCCGCGCGGGACTCGGCGACGTGCGCACCGATCCGGTCGAGGGTCTCGGCGTCGACGAAGCCCTCGGGAGCGCGGCCGGCCGTGCGGAGCAACCGGTCGCGCAGGACCTCGGCGTCGCGGGCGACACCGGCCACCCGCGAGACCTCGGCCAGTTCGACGCGCAGGGGTTCGGTGGCGTCGCGGTCGAGGGCACCGCGGTACGCGGCCAGCACGCTCCGCAGCCGACGCAGGACCTTCCGGAGGTCGTGCACCGACCCGTGCTCGTCGGCACGCACCCTCGGGTCGACCGCGACGAGGTCGGCGCGCAACGACCGGAGGACCGCTCGCAGGGCAGCGGCCGCGGAGCCCCGTCGTGGGCGTGCCGCCGACCCCTTCCGACGCTCGGGTGCGGCACGGAGCGCAGGGCGCCCGGCTCCGCCACCAGCGCGCCCGGCCCCGCCCCGGGCGCCACCACCCGCCCCGGGTTCCGCCGCGTCCGCCAGCGCCCGCTCCGCAGCCCGGGACACCGTCCCGCCCCGCCCGTCGTCGCTCAGCGCCCACCACCGAGCCGACCGGAGCACCGCGGCGTCGGGCTCGCCCTCGTCCACACGGACGTCGGCCACCTCGGCGCGGAGCCGCCCGTCCCGCCCGCGCAGCTCGACGAGGGTCGTCACCGTGTCCCGCACCCGGACGACCCGGACCGGGCGGCCGCGCAGGAAGACCTCGACCACGTCGCGCGGTACGTGGTCCGCATCGTGGTCGTCGCCGCCGTCGAGGTCCGAGGGCACCTCGACCGGTCCGTCACCGCGGTCGACGCTCCACCCGGCGTCCGACCGGAGGAGCTCGACGCCCTCGGCCGCGAGGACCCGGTCGTCGGTGTCCCACAGGTGCTCGCGCAGCACCACGGGACCGTGCCGGAGGACGCGGTCGGCGAAGGGTTCGAGGGCGGGCAGTCGCCGGTCGTCGGCGATGCGCCACGTGCGACGGGGGTCGGTGCGGCCGAGCGGCTCCGGGTGCGGGGTCTGCATGCCGTCAGTGTCGTCCGCCCCGGGGCCCTCGTCACCGGGCCTGCCGCGTTCTGTGGATGCCGCACCCGGAGCGACGCCCTGTGGAGGACTGCGGACGACCCGAACCCAGCGCCCCACGACCCCAGCGCCCAGCGC
>NZ_JAFEVQ010000012.1:0-121710 GCF_020882855.1 Curtobacterium sp. GD1
CCGGAGCAGGACCCGGGGTCACGGCCACCCGGCACGACCCCGCCGACCCCGGGTCCTGCTCCGGTGCGTGCCAGCGCGCGACGGGCCGCGGTGCGGGCCTCGGCAGCGGTCGGAGCCGGTTCGAGCCCCAGCAGTCGCCGACGGTGTCGCTCCCCGAGGAGCAGCGTGAAGAGCGCTTCCGCCTCGCCCGGGTCCGCACCGGCGCGGATGAGCGCGGCCTGCGCCGTGAGCGGGCCGGCCTCGTGGAAGCCCCGGGCGAGTTCGGGCGAGCTGACGGCCGTGGCGATGACCAGCCGGTGCAGCGCGACCGCGCGGTCCGAGAGCAACGCCTCGGCCACGGCGGTCGCGGTCGACTCGAGGTCGGGGTGCGCGTCGTCGCTGTACCCGTGGTGCCGCTGGACGACCGCCCGGAGCAGGGCCGCCTTGTCGCCGAAGGCCGTGTAGATCGTCCGCTTCGTGACCTCGGCCGCCGCGGCGACGCGGTCGAGCGAGACGTCCGCGAAGCCACGCGCCAAGAAGAGGTCGGTCGCGACGTCGAGCACCCGCTCGTCGCGTGCAGCACGCTCGTCCGCGGTCGGTCGCCCTCGCTTGCCCATGGTCCGAGTGTACCGGTAATGATACGTTGGCGTTTCATTACGAGAGGATGCGCAATGGACGACGTGATCTGCCACGTGGCGATCGCCGACGACTGGGAGATGAGCCGCGGGTTCGGCGTGTACGAGGTCGCGACCCGGAACGTGCCGCTCGAACCCGGCGACCACGTCCGTGTGACCACCCCTGCGGAGGTCGATGCGATCGTGGCCGAGCGCTACGCCGACCTGTCCATCCCACTGCTCCGGATCGACCTGAGCGTCGCCGGACTCCGGGCCGCCGGCGTGGAGGTCGCCTGGCACGAGGGCACACCCCGGGTCCTCGGAGGCATCCTGATGGACCCGGACGTCGTCCTGGCCGAGACACCCATCAGTCCGCGGCGCTGACCTCGGGGACCGCGTCGAGTCGCCGACCGAAGCACACCGAGTTCGTCGACCCGGCGTAGGCGCCGAAGAGCGGGATCGACGTGTACCCCTCGCGCTCGTAGAACCGGATCGCGTCGGGCTGCGCCGTGCCGGTCTCGAGGACCACCGAGCCTGCGCCCGCCCGCACCGCTTCCCGCTCGAGCCGCCGGAGCACCGCCGTCGCCACACCGGTCCCCCGAGCGGACGGCGCCGTGTACATCCGCTTGACCTCCACGACGCCGTCACCGAGGACGTGGTCCGGGAGCGGCCGGAGTCCGCCGCAGGCGATCGCGGAGCCGTGCTCGTCACGGGCCAGGACGAACACCGGAACGTCGGCCGCGGTCGGCGGGACGCCGGGCTCGTGGTCGCTCGTTCCGTACCGCGCGTCGAGCTCCTGCCGCTGCGCTCGGCGGAGCCGGTCGGCGTCCGGGTGGTCGAACGGGACGGTCGTGATGGTCCAGCGCATGACGATCCTTTCGGTAACGACCGTTACGGTAACACCTGTTACGCTTCCGGTGTGCCTCGGACCCGAGACGATGCCGCCCAGCGGACCCGGCTGTCCGAGGCCGTCTTCACCACCCTCGCCGACCTCGGTCCGACGGGCCTGACGCTCCGTGCGGTCGCCGAACGCGCCGGGTGCACGACGGGGCTCGTCCTCCACACGTTCCCCGACAAGCGCGCCCTCCTCCTGCACGCCCGGGACGTCCTGCACGACCGCACGAGGGTCCGTGCCGACGCGCTCGAGGCGAACGCCCCGGATGCGGCATCAGCAGTGCGAGCCGTGGCCGGCGGCGCACTCGCGGTCGATGCCGGACGCCTCGCCGAGGCGCGGGCGTGGGTCGCGTTCCTCGCCGCTGCGCTCGGTGACCCCGTGCTGCGCGATCGGCACGTGACGAACAGCCGCTCCTTCGCCGAGCGACTCGCTCGACTGCTCGCGCTCGCGACCGGCCTCGCGGGTGCGGTGTGCGACGACCGCGCGGCTGCCCTGGCCGCGACCGTCGAGGGGATCACCGCGTTGGCCGCGGGCGACCCGGAGCGGTGGACGCCCGAGCGACAGCTCGCGGCGCTCGACCTCGTGCTGGACGCGGTACTGACGCCCTAGTCCCGCCGGCCCCGGCCCGGCGGGCGGTCCGGCTCCTCGGGTAGGCCGGGCTGCGCGGGGCGGCCCGGCTGCGCGACGCGCAGCTCAGACCGCGACCGGATCGTCGAGGACCGCCCGCAGCACCGCCTCGTGCTCACTCCGGTCCCCCGGCCCGGAGCTCCCCGCGAGCATGATGAGCGCCTTCCAGAGCGCCCAGCCCCGAGCACGCGCCCAGGTGTCACCGTCGAGACCCACCGCGTCACGGAAGTCCCGGCGGGCATCGCCGTCGAGGAACGTCCACGCGAGGACGAGGTCGCACGCCGGGTCGCCGACGCCGCACGTGCCGAAGTCGATCACCGCGGAGAGCCGACCGTCCGCGCCGACGAGCAGGTTGCCCGGGGCGACGTCACCGTGGAACCAGACGACCGGCCCGTGCCAGACCGAGGCCGTCGCAGCGTCCCAGACCGCTTCGCAGGCACCGCGGTCGACGGCGTCCCCGAGCGCGTCGAGCGCCGCCACCACCTCGGCCGCGTAGTGCGAGGGGTGCGCTCCCCGGTGGAACGAGTGCGCCCCGGCGACCGGCCCGTCCCCGGCCGGCACGGCCCGGAGCTGCCGGAGCACCGCGCCGACGTCGGCGGCGAAGACCCGTCGGTCGAGGTCCGTCGCCCGGAGCGCGACCGTGCCGTCGATCCAGCGCCGGACCGACCACGGGAACGGGTACCCGTCGGCGGGGACGCCCAGGCCGACGGGCTCCGGCACCGGGACGTCGAGCCGCGACGCGAGGTACGGCAGCACCCGCTGCTCCTTCTCGACCGCCGCCACGTACCCGGCGGCGCTCGGCAGCCGGACCGCGAGCTCGCCGCCGAGCCGGTAAGTGCGGTTGTCCCACCCCTGCGGATCGACCTCGCGCACGGGCAGCCCGGACCACTGCGGGAACTGCGCGGCCACGAGCCGTTCCACGAGTGCGGGATCGATGCGGGGTCGGGGCATCTCGGTGTGCATGCCCCCAGGCTAGGCTCCGGGCATGGCCACCGTGTCCGAGCTGCTGACCGCGAACCTCCACGACGTCTTCGGGAACCGCGACGCCGCCTCCCGCCGTGCCGCGATCGAGCGGACGTACTCCCCCGACGTGACCTTCACCGACCCGGAGGCCACCGCCGTCGGCTGGGACGCCCTCGAGCAGAAGGCAGCCGAACTCCTCGAGACCGTGCCCGGCGCCTTCCAGTTCGTCGAGGAGGGGCGTCGCTACGTCTCGGAGACGCACGGCGCGCTCGCGTGGGGCTTCGGCCCGGTCGGGGCGCCCGCCGTGCGCGGGATCGACGTCGTCGAGGTCCGCGACGGAGTCGTCGTGTCGCTCACGACGTTCTTCGCGGAGCCCACCGAGTCCGCCTGAGGATACGCGCCGCGTCCGACTGAGGGCTCTCGCCGCGTCCGACGTGACGGCCGACGGTCGCGTCAGCCGCGCAACCGGTCGCGTCAGCCGCGCAACCGGTCGCGTTCGGCCGCCGGCAGGTGCTCCGTCGCCGTCGCCCGTGCCGCCGGGCTGAGGAACCGCGCCTGCCGCTCGAGGAACGCCACGAGCGCATCCTCCGACGCCCGCTTGCCGGTCTCGCGCAGCACCCACCCGAGTGCCGACTGCACGGTGTCGCTCCGCTCCCGCACGAGTCGCCCCGCGATGGCGAGCGGCACCTCGGCGTCGCCCTGCTTCACGAACGCCAGGGTCGCGACCAGAGCGATCCGCCGGACCATCGCCACGTCGGACTTCACGAGCGCGAACAGCGATCCGGTCGAGCCGCCGACGAGCGGGGCGCCCACGAGCTCCTCCGCCCCGAGGTCGACCAGCACCGTGTCGTCGAAGCGCTCCGCCTTCGCCGCCGACAGGTACTCGTCGGTCAGCTCCGGGTCCGGGTGCTCCCGCATCGCCTGCACCATCAGGAGGACCGCGACGAGCCGTGCCCCCGCGTCCTCGCTCCAGAGCAGCGCGGACCGCTCCCCCTCGTCGAGGTCGGCGAACTGCCGCGCGACGCGTCGCGCCGCCGGCACGTCACCGCTCGTCCGTGCGAACGCCGCGAGCACGGCCTCCGCATCCGCCGGGTTCCGTCCACCACCGGCCTGGAGGCGCGTCACGCGACCTCCCCGTCCGTCGCCTCGTTCCGCGGCACGGCCCGGCGACCACGGCGCAGGACGATCACCGCGACCACCACGAGGAACGCGGCGAAGAGCCAGGTGCCCACCTGCGGATCGACGAGGCGGGCGATCCACGCGCCTCCTGGAGAGCAGATCGCGGCCGTGATGCCGATCGTGAGGCCGACGCGCAGCTCCACCGCGCGGCGCCGGAGGTTCGCCACCGTGCCGGAGACGGACGTCGGCACCATCGTGAGCAGCGAGGTGCCCTTCGCCAGCAGGTCGCCCGCGCCGAGGACGACCTCGAGCCCCGGCACGATGACGACGCCACCGCCGACCCCGACGAGCCCCGACAGCACGCCCGAGAGCAGCCCGAGCAGCAGGAGCACGATCGCCTCGACGATCCCGAAGTGCACGTCGCCCCCACGCGTCGGCACCGTCGTGAACAGCGAGACGAGCACGACCGCGATGAACCCGACGAAGATCCACGGCAGGACGCGCAGCGGGAGCGCACGGAGGAGCCGCGCACCGATCGGGGCGCCGACGACGCTGCCGACCGCCAGGGTCAGGGCCGCGAGCCAGTGCACCTCGCCCTGCACGGCGTAGGTGATCGCACCGACGACGGCCGCGGGGGCGATCGCCACGAGGGACGTCGCCGATGCCCGACGTTGGTCGAGGTGGAGGAACGCCATCAGCGCCGGCACGACGATGACCCCGCCGCCGACGCCGAACAGGCCGGAGAGCACCCCCGCGACCACCCCGATCGCCACCAACACGAGCACCCGGCCGCCGCGCTTCTCCATCCCGACAACCCTACGGCGCTGGAGGAACGGCTCAGCCGTCAGGAGGCGACCGCCACCGCAGAGTCGTCCTCGTGCACCAGCTGGTGCACGCGCTGGTACGAGACGCCGAGCACGACCGCGATGTCGCGCAAGGTCATGCCGTCGCCCTGCAACGCCACGGCGATCGCCCGGCGGAGGGAGAGCGCACGCGCTTCCTTGGCTTCGGCCTCTGCCCGGAGCGCGGTCGCTTCTTCGAGGGATCGGGCGAGGGTCGGCTCGAGCTCAGCGCGGATGACGACTACGACGTCCGCCTGGTCGACGTCCGCCACGAACGCGATCGCCTCGCGCTGCGCTGCGGCGGCGAGGTCGAGTCGCTTGACCTGCGAGATGGCGCCCGGGTGCTGGTCGTTCTGCACGACCCACCAACCGCCGTCTCGGTGCGCGTGTGACGTGTAGGTCATCGCCACCACCCCTTTCCGAGCTCCTGCTCGAACTGCTTGAAGAACGCTCGCGCAGTGCCGTCTGCGATCTCGGTGTGCCGCCCGATCGTGCTCCGAGTACTCCCGACGATCACACCCGTGTGGTTGGTCAACTCGATCTCGCGATGATCCAGGCCTGCTCTGCGCGCGGCGATCTTGATTCGTTTGAGGACCGCCTGACGCTTCACAGCATATGTCTAACGCCCTTGACGCATCAAGTCAAGCGCGTTAGACGACACCAGCGGCTTGCGTCAGCGGAAGTGCAGCAGCGTCAACGGGTCGAAGAGCGACCCCGCCCGCCGCGTCTCCACGTGCACGTGCGGCCCCGTCGACTGCCCGGTGTTCCCGGACCGCCCGATCTCGCTCCGCACGGACACGATCTGCCCCTGCTTGACCTCGATCTTGCTGAGGTGCGCCGTGAGCACGGTGACGTTCCCGTAGGTCACGACGATGTAGTTGCCGTACGAGGCGTTGTTCGCGACGGTGCTCGTCACGGTGCCGGTCCCGGAGGCGTACACGGGAGTGCCCACCGCGACCGGGGCATCGGCACCCTGGTGGTAGCGCGGGACGTGTCCGGCCCCGCGGTCGTCGCCGTAGCGCCCGGAGATCTTCGTGCTCGCGACCGGCCACATCATGCCGGTGACGGGCTTCGTCGACCACACCCGGGTGTCCTTGCCGCCGTAGAGCACGACGTTGCCGTCCACCTGCACCATGAGCGTGCCGGCGCCGGCCGTTCCGGTCCGCGAGTTCCAGAGCGTGACCTTCTTCTGGGCGGCGTCGCGGCCGACGACGGCGAAGTTGCCGTCCTTGCGGAGCTCGGCCCACGCGCCCTTGTGGCCGGCGGTGCCGGACTGCCAGACGACCTTGCGGTTCACGGTCTGCACGAGGTTGCCGTCGGCCTGCATGGAGAGGCGACGGGCACCGCTGGTGTCGGAGCTGAGCACGGTGCCGGAGTAGATCGAGTTGCCGGCGGGGACCGTGCCCTGCTGGCTCGTCCAGTTCACGATCGCGGTCTTGCCGGAGTAGAGCCCCATCGTGCCGTCGGCGCGGACGGCGAACGACGTGGACTGCGCGGTGCCGGCCGAGGCCCAGCGGACGATCCGCTTCCCGCCCCGCAGCAGGTCGACGGCTCGGTTGCGGCCGATCGTCACGATCGCGCCGGGCTGGTTCGAGGTGTTCGATGCCCAGAGCACCTGGTTCCCGACGCCGTACTCGACGAGGTTGCCGTCGCCCTGCAGGATCAGCCGGAACTGCCCGTTCGGCGAGGTCACCGAGTCCCCGGGCTGCAGCGTCGTGCCGGCCGGGACGGAGCCCTTGTGGACGACGGCGGCGGACGCCGGTTCGGCGATCCCGACGACACCGCCGGCGACGACGGCGATGGCCACGACCGCGGCGGCGAGTCGAGGGAGTCGGCGTGCGTGCGCGACGGAGGACGGTGTGCTGGTCATGGAACCCCTGATCTGGAACCGGCCGAGCCCCTGCGCGGCCGTTCGGCGACGTGCTCTCGACACGCCGCCGAACGATGGTCACCTTTTCGTGACGAGTCCACAACCCCGTTGCCCGGACCGGACAACCCCAGTTCCGGGGGCAACGACCGTCGTCACGGGGCCTGGAGGAACTCCTTCGGCGACCCCAGAAGCGCCTCCAGCTTGTGGAACGACTGCGTCCAACCGGCGATGTTCATGTCGCGCATGACCTCGGGGAAGGGGCCCTGGGTGAGCGTGACGATCGTGCCGTCGCCGTCCTCGGCGAACTCGAGCGTGAGGGACAGCGGCGTCCCGTCCTCGATCCCGGGGATCCCCTGGGCGGTCGAGGTACCGACGATGATCCGGTTCTCCTCGATCTGCTCGAGCACCGAGGTCACGGGCGACGTCCACTCGGGGTTGTCGTTGCTCACCATCGTCAGGTTCCACGCCCCGCCGGCCCGGGCGTCGACCTCGACGGTGGCTGCCGGGACGTGGAAGCCGAGCGGCCCGAACCACAGCGCGAGCAGGGTGGGGTCGACGAAGGCGCGGTAGACGTCCGCGACGGGGTACGCGAACCGGTGCGTGGCGTGGGCGGTGAACTGTTCGGTCATGACTGCTCCTGGTGGTCGACGGACGTGACGGTCGGTGCGGTGGACGCGCCACCCACCGGGGCGGGCGGTCGCTGGGAGGCGAGCAGCGCCTCCAGGCTGTCGAACCGGCGGTCCCAGTCGGGCCGCAACCGGCCCACCCAGGTGCCGAGCTCGTCGACGGCTTCCTGCCGGAGGCGGCACGTGCGCCAGGTGCCGTGCCGTTCGCGGGTGATGAGGCCGGCGCGTTCGAGGATGCCGAGGTGCCGGGAGATCGCCGGCGCACTGACGTCGAACGGTGCCGAGAGGTCGGTGACGGTGGCTTCGCCCCTGCCGAGGCGTTCGACGATGCGGCGGCGGATGGGGTCGGCGAGCGCCGACAGGACGGCGTCGGTGCGGTCGGTCTCCATCGTCGCCTCCTCGGTGAACCCTGCGGTTAATTAACCGCTGGGTTCAGTATGGGTGCGTGCCCGGTGATGCGCAAGCCCCTCACCGGAACCGCGACGGCGGCGCACCGAACGCCTTCGTGAAGGCGGCGGTGAACGCCGCGGGGGTGGCGTACCCGAGCCGGCCCGCGACGTCCGTCACGCTGGACCGTCGGAGGGCCGGGAGGCTCGACAACAGACGCGCACGGACCCGCCAGCCCGCGGGCCCCACCCCCGTCGCCTCGCGGAAGTGCCGATCGAGGGTGCGCTCGGACACGGAGGCCGCGCGCGCCCAGTCCGCGTTCGTCACGTGGACGTCCGGTGCTGCCAGGTAGGAACGGCACAGCTCGCGGAGGACCCCGTGCGGTGGCAGGGACACGGAGAGCGGGATCGGCGCCACCCGCTGCAGCTCGTGCAGGGCGAGCCGGACGAGCGCCCCGTCCCGACCGGCCTCGTCGTAGGGATCTCGAGGGCGTTCGCGGCGCGGAGGACCTCGCGCAGGAGCGGGCCGACCTCGACGACGGTGCAGACGGTCGGCCACCACGGGACGGCGTCGGGCTCGACGTAGAGGCTCCACGTCGTGACGTCGAGCATCCGCACCTCGTGGGCGACACCCGCGGGGATGAGCACGGCGCGGTCGGTCGGCACCGTCCACGACCCCTCGTCGGTCTCGACGAGCATCACCCCGCTCGCGCCGTAGAGCAGCTGTGCCCGCCGGTGCTCGTGCCGGGCGAGCAGGTGGTCGGGCGGGTAGTCGGTGCCGATCGGCAGGACGTCCACGGGGAGGCCGTCGAAGTCGGCCACGGACACGTTGCGCACACGGCAAGGCTAGGTCTCGAAGGAAGTTGCCGCACATGCGATCGTCCGCCGCTCCCCTTCCGGCTGTGATGGAGGGGTGTCGTTCGTCGTGCTCGTCCTCATCGGTGTCCTCGTCGGGGTCACCACCGTCCTCTTCGGCTTCGGCGGCGGGTTCGTCACCGTGCCGATCATCACGGTGGCGGACGCCGCGCTCGGCGGGGACGCCGTCCGGGTGGCGACGGCGACCTCCGCGCTCGTGATGCTCGTCAACGCCGCGGTGGCGACCGCGTCCGCGCGCCGAGGTGCGCTCGCGCTGCTCCGGGGCCGGTGGACGCTCTTCCTGCTGCTCGGCGGCGGTGGGGTCGTCGGCGTCGCGGCGGCCCGGTTCGCCCCCGACGTGCTCATCCGGTGGGGCTTCGTCGTCTACCTCGCCGTCACGGTCGCGGACCTCGTGCTGCGCCCGGGGTTCCTCCGTCCCGGCCGTGCACGCCCCGGTGCCCCGGACCCGTCCGTGCACTCGACCGCAGGCCGGGCGACCGCCGCCGGCGTCCCGACCGGTGGCGGCCTGCCGACGGTGGCGGGCCTGCCGATCGGTGCCGCCGCGGCGTTCCTCGGGGTCGGCGGCAGCGTGATGACCGTCCCGGTGATGCGCCGAGCGGGTGCGACGATGTCCGCCGCGACGACCCTGGCGAACCCGCTCACCCTCGCGATCGCCCTGCCCGCGACCATCGCGACGCTGCTCGTGCCCGCCGGGGCCCTGCACGCGGCGGGCCTCGTCGGCGCCGTGGACGTCCGGGCGGCGGCAGCGCTGCTCCTCGGCGCCGTGCCGGTCATCGTCCTGCTCCGACGCCGTCCCCCGCACCTGCCCGAAGCCGTGCACGCGTGGGGGTACCTCGTGCTGCTCGTCGCCGCCGGTGTCGCCGTGGCTGCCGCCTGATCGGGACCGCGGGGACAGGATGGGAGCATGCCGAACCCCGCGTTCACGCCGCCCACCGCACACCCCACCCGCCCGGACATCCGCGGCACGTTCGGCACGGCGGCGGCCACGCACTGGATCGCGACCGCCACGGCGCAGTCCGTCCTCGAGCGCGGCGGGAACGCCTTCGACGCAGCGGTCGCGGGGGCGTTCGTCCTGCAGGTCGTCGAACCGCACCTGAACGGCCCCGGAGGCGACCTCACCGCGGTGTTCGCCACCGCCACGGACCCGACGCCGACGGTGCTCGTCGGGCAGGGTCCGGCCCCGGCCGGTGCGACGCCGGAGCACTACCGCGCCGAGGGCCTCGACCTCGTCCCCGGTTCCGGTGCCCTCGCCGCCACCGTCCCCGGCGCCGTCGACGCCTGGCTCCTGCTGCTCCGCGACCACGGCACGTGGGAGCTCGCGGACGTGCTCGCACCGGCGGTCGGCTACGCACGCGACGGCCACCCCGTCACACCCGCGGTGGTCCGGACGATCACCGCCGTGCAGGACCTGTTCCGGCAGCACTGGCCCACCTCCGCAGCGCAGTGGATGCCAGGAGGCGCGGTGCCCGTCCCCGGGGAACTGGTGCGCAACGAGGCGCTCGCCTCGGTGTTCGAGCGGCTCGTCGCCGCCGGTGCCGACGCCGACACCCGGACCGCCCGCATCGACGCCGCCCGCATCGAGTGGGCCGAGGGCTTCGTCGCCGAGGCGATCGACCGGTTCGTCCGCGAACCGCACCGGCACGCGTCCGGGACCGACCACGCCGGGGTGATCCGGGCGTCGGACCTCGCCGCGTTCCGGGCGTCCTACGAACCCGCGACGACGGCGGAGTTCCGCGGCTGCACGATCGCGAAGACCGGCCCGTGGGGTCAGGGCCCGGCGCTCCTGCAGACCCTCCGGCTGCTCGAACCGCTCGACGACGCCCGGCTCGACCCCTCGACCGAGCTCGGCGCGCACACGATCGCCGAGGCCCTGAAGCTCGCGCTGGCCGACCGCGAGGCGTTCTACGGCGACGGCGACGTCCCCCTCGACGTGCTGCTCTCGGACGCCTACACCGACGCGCGCCGGGCACTGATCGGCGAGCGTGCGTCGGCCGAACTGCGTCCGGGGACGGTCGACGGGGTCGTGCACGCCATGCCGCCGGTCCGGACGTCGTACGCGACCGGTGCCGCGGCGGGGCTCGGCGAACCGACCGTGCAGGTCGCTCGGGACCGCGCACCCGGCGCGGCTGCCGCACCCGCCGCGCCTGCTGCTCCCGCCGCTCCCGTCGAGGACCGCGGCGAGCCGTTCGTCGCCCCGGACGGCGAGACCCGCGGCGACACCTGCCACATCGACGTCGTCGACCGCTGGGGCAACATCGTCAGCGCGACCCCGTCCGGCGGCTGGCTGCAGTCGTCCCCGACGATCCCCGAGCTCGGCTTCTGCCTCGGCACCCGGTTGCAGATGACCTGGCTCGAACCGGGCACGGCGTCGACGCTGCGCCCCGGCGAGCGCCCGCGCACCACACTCACCCCGACGCTGGTGCTCCGCGACGGCGAACCCGTCGCCGCGCTCGGCTCACCCGGCGGTGACCAGCAGGACCAGTGGCAGCTGCTGTTCCTGCTGCGGTGGATCGTCGGCGGGTACTCCCCGCAGCAGGCGATCGACGCCCCCGCGCTGCACACGACGTCGTTCCCGGGGTCCTTCTGGCCGCGCACGTGGGAACCGGCGGGGCTCGTGGTCGAGGACCGCCTCGGGGACGACGTGATCGCCGGCCTCGAGGCCCGCGGGCACGTCGTCACCCGGGCGGGCGACTGGGCGCTCGGTCGACTGTCCTGCGTGACGCGGGACCCCGCGACCGGCGTGCTCGGCGCTGCGGCGAACTCGCGGGGCGCGCAGGGCTACGCCGCCGGACGCTGACCGCCCCGAGGCGAGTGGGTCAGCGCGTCGGGACGACCACCGCGCGGCCCGAGAGCTCGCCGGCCTCGAGCTTCCGGTACGCCTCGAGCGCGTCGGACAGGGCGTAGCGCTCGACGTCGGGGACGATCTGCCCCGCCCGGTACATCGCGACGACCTCGTGCAGGTCCTCGATGGTGCCCCAGTACGTGTTCGTGATGGTCGACTCGTACGGCGTCCGGAAGAAGTTCCACTCGGTGGTGCCACCGGCGATCCCGACGACGGTGAACCGGCCACCGACGGCCATGGACGCCTGGGCGACCGTGATCGTCGGCGTCGCCCCGACGAAGTCGAACGCGGCGTCCACCCCGCGGCCGCCGGTGATCTCGCGGATCGCAGCGGCCTGGTCCGGGCCGCCCGGCACCGTGATCGCCCCACGAGCAGCGGCGCGGTCCATGGCGTCCTGCTTCATGTCCGTCGCGATGACGGTCGCACCGGTGAGCGCCGTGAGGATCTGCACGGCGATCTGCCCGAGGCCGCCGAGTCCGACGACGAGGGCGTACTTGCCGCCACCGGCCAGGTTCGGCAGGGAGTTCTTGATCGCGTGGTACGGCGTGAGGGCCGCGTCGCTGAGCGGTGCGGCGGCGACCGGGTCGGCGTCGCCGAGTGGCACGAGGTTGCGCGCCGGCACGGTGACGTACTCCGCCATGCCGCCGTCGCGCCCGAGGCCGATGCCCATGTACGGGTTCGTGGCGGCGTTCTCGCAGTAGGTGTCCTGGCCCTTCGAGCAGTACGAGCAGTGCCCGCAGCCGACCGGGCCGTAGACGAGGTAGGCGTCGCCCACCGTGAAGCCGGAGACGCCGTCGCCGAGTTCCTCGACCCAACCGGAGTTCTCGTGCCCGAGGACGAACGGGGGCTGCTGCGCGCCCGGCTGCCCCGCCTGGAACTCGCGGTAGACGGCGACGTCCGAGTGGCACGCACCGGCACCGGCGACCTTGAGGAGCACCTCCCCCGGACCCGGGGTGGGCTTCGGGACGTCCGTGAGGGACGGGAACGTCTGGAACTGTTCGAACACGACGGCGCGCATGGTGGGTCTCCTTTGAACGCCCTCCAGATTACACCCGTCGTTCAGGGCGACACGTGTTGCGCATCCGGCCGGACCGCCGCTCGACCGGCGAAGAGCCCGCGGTCGAAGCGGGCACCGCCCGGACGCGATCGGCTGACCACCACTGTCCCCCATGCGCCCGATCGTCGGGCAGACCTGCGTCTTCCCCGAGAGCCGATGCGAGAACGGTCGTTCTCTGATTGACTCGGCGTCGGCGGTCCCGATCGGGACCGATCCCCCACACGAAAGGAGCGGCCATGCCCACGCGCACCGCACGCACTGCTTGGAACGGCGGCCTCGAGGACGGCACCGGCCAGGTCGAGCTCTCCAGTTCGAAGGTCGGCACGTACGACGTCTCGTTCCCCAAGCGCGCCGCCGAGGACGCCGACGGCACCACCAGCCCCGAGGAGCTCATCGCCGCCGCGCACTCCGCGTGCTACGCCATGCAGTTCTCCGCCGTCCTCGGTGAGGCCGGCGGCACGGTCGAGGCCCTCGACGTCAAGGCCGACGTCTCGCTCGGCCCGGACAGCGCGGGCGGGTTCAAGCTCACCGGCATCGTCCTCACCGTGAACGGCGAGGTCTCCGGCATCGACGAGGCGGCCTTCCTCAAGGCCGCCGAGGACGCCAAGGCCACCTGCCCCGTCAGCAAGGCACTCACCGGCGTCGACATCACGCTGCACGCGACGTTCGAGCAGTAGGCGAGCGACGCAGGAGCCGTCACCTGATGACGGACTGGAGGCGCGGTGCCGGCTGGCACCGCGCCTCCCGTCCGTCACCACGTACGCTGGCCGACGTGATCCGACGTCTCTTCGCCACCCCGACCGGCATCGTGTTCTGGGCGGGACTCGTCGCCGTGGTCGCGGGACTCGTGGTCGCGGCCTCCGCGCCGCCGGCCGCGTTCGGGTGGTTCGCGTACGCCCCACTGTCGGACTACGCCTTCGTCGCGGGGACCAACTCGTGGCAGCGGGTCGTCGGGCAGCTGCTCGTCGTCGTGGGCGCCGTAGTCGCCGCGTTCGCCGCCGGTCGGCTGAGCGTCCGTCGCCCGCGCTGAGGCGTTCAGCGCGCGTCCGGACTCGGCGGAGCGCGCCTGGCACGATGGCGTGATGGCCGAGCAGTCCCTCCCCGGAGCCAGACCCGGGCGTCCACCACGGCCACGCGTCCGGAGCCTCGCGCAGCACGACATCCGCGACGCCCGGGCACGCCTCCGCGGCACCATCTACGAAGAGGTCGTCCCCGACACCCGACCGCTCGAGCAGTACTCGCCGGTGCAGATCGTGGACTTCTGCCTCGACCTCGCCGAGGTGATGCTCGCGTCCGGTGCGGACACCCGCAGCGTCGAGACGGCCGTCGTCGCGGTGTCGACGAAGTGGAACCTCGCGCCGCTCGACCTCGACTTCTCCGGTAGCTCGGTGACGATCCAGTACGCACCGGCCGACCACCCGCCGCTCGTGAAGGTCCGCACGGTGCAGTCCGACGGATCCGACCTCGACCGCCTGGCGCGGGCGAACCAGATCGTCGACGACCTCGTCCACGACGAGCGGGACATGACCTCCGCCGTGAGCGCCCTGGTCGCGGTGCTCCGGCTCCCACCGCGCTGGCCGCGGTGGACGGCCGACGTGGGGCTGTCGATCCTCGGCATCTCGATCGCGATGCAGGCCGGCGGCGGTTGGCGTGCCGGACTCGGCGCCTTCGTGCTCATGCTCGGGATCATCGTCTCGGGCCGGTGGCTGACCGGCCGGGGCTTCCCGCAGTTCTTCGTCTCCGGTGCGCAGGGTGCGGTGGCGTCGGCGATCGGCACCCTCGCGATCTGGGCGGGTGTGCTGCACCCGGGGCAGGCGGCGACGATGGTGGCCGCGCTCGTGGTGCTCCTGCTCCCGCACCCGTCGCTCGTCACCTGGGCGCAGGACGCGATATCGGGGTTCCGGGCGATGGCGGTGGCCCGGGCGTTCTACATCGGGCTCGTCATCGCCGCGATCGTGGTCGGGGTGCCCGCGGGCATCGCCGTGACGAAGTGGCTCCGGATCGAGGTCGACCCGTCCGGCATCGTCACGCAGACGCTGCCGCTGTGGGCGTCACTGCTGCTCACCGTGGTGTCGGCCGCGGCGAACTGCTTCGTGCAGCAGGCCAGCGCGCGGGTGATCCCGGTCGCGGTGGTCTTCTCGGTCGCCGCCGGTGCCGCGCTGCGGGGCCTCCGGGAGCTCGGCATCCCGTTGCTCGGTGCGACGTTCCTCGCCGCCGTGCTGCTGGGCGTCCTCGCGACGATCGCGGCCGCGCGGATGCGGACGGCGGTGGCGGCGATCTCCGTGCCGGCGTTCTGCGGCGCCCTGCTGCCCGGTGTCGCGGTGTCGAACGCGCTGCTCAACTTCATGTCCGGGTCGTCGAGTGCCGCGCTGGACTTCGTCGCGGCGGTCTCGGTCGCGCTGGCGATCGGGGCGGGGCTGGTCCTCGGCGGCCTCGTGGCGACGCCGGGGGCGCGGCGGGCGCTCCGGCGGTCCCGACGGGTGGTCGTGCACTCCGTGCACAACGACACGACGGCGATCAAGGTCATCCGCGACTCGGGCTACGACCCCGGCAACGGCTCGGTGCCGCGGGGGCCGCGCCCGCGCTGACGAGCTGGCGCCGGCGCCGGCCGGCCGGCCGACCAGCCAGCCGACGACTTCACGGGCTGGGCGACATCTCACGGGCCTAGGCGCGCGTGAAGTGTCGCCCAGCCCGTGAGACCGCGAGGCCGCGGGGACGCGCACCGCCGCGCGGCGTCAGAGCTCCCAGCCGCCGTCGCTCCACGTCGAGAGCCGCCGGGCCGCCTGCGGCTCGTACCGCTCCATCCAGCCCCGCTCGAGCCGCGCGACGGCCCGGTCGAACGCCGGCACGAGGTCGAGGTCCGACCGCAGCAACGCTTGCAACTGGAGTCCCTCGTACAGCGCGATGAGCTGCTCGGCCCCTCGGCGCGGGTCCATCGTGTGCGGCGCCCGACCGACCGCGATGTCGTGCTCGAGGCCACGCTTGATCTGCGCGTAGAAGAGCTGGTAGCGCGACCGGAGGTACGACGCCATGGGGTGCGCCGGGTTGCCCGCGACCGAGAGCAGCGCCACGAGGAGCCGCATGAGCGCCGGGTCCTCGGCGTTCGACGCGACGATCCCGCGCAGGAGCTGGACGGTCGAGCCGTCCCCGACCTCGCGCGCGACCTCGTCCATGCGGCCGCCGTTCCACCGGTCGACGGCGGCGAGCACGAGTCCGTCCCACGAGGGGAAGTGCTGCCGGAGCTCCTCGACGGTGATCCCCAGTCGCTGGGCGACGAGTCCCGCATCGGCCTCGTGGAAGGGCACGTCCCGCAGCAGGTCGACGGTCGCCCCCACGATCGTGATCCGCAGGTGCAGGGTCGCGGCCGCGGCGGCTGCCGCCTGCGTGTCCGCGCTGGTGTGTTCGAGCATCGTGCCCTCCGTCGGTCCCCGGACGTCCTGTCCGCGTCGCCCCTGGGGGCAGGTCCATCCAAACGGAGATCGGGGGACACCAGAATCCCCGGTCCGGGTGTCGGCATGTCGGGGGACAAGCGACGCGGTTCGCAGCGCGTTCGCGGTCATCCGTGTGACGATGCCGTCATGACCCCGAACGACCCCACCGCGCAGGGACTGGCGACCATGGCCTCGGCCGGCTTCGAGTTCGGCGGCGACCCGGATCAGGTCGCCCACGACGTCCGGACCATGTGGGAGCAACTCGGGCGGCCGACCGGCGCGTTCGACGCCGCAGCCCGCGCGATCGCCGCGCTCCCGCAGCGCCCCGAGGTCCCGATCGCCGACCAGGCCCGGCGCCGCGCGTTCGAACGGGCCGTCGGCATCAACCCGGTCGAGGTCGAGCTGGCAGCGGCGCTGTCCGCCCGCGAACTGCTCGAGCGCCTGGCGCGCACCTGCACCGCGCCCTGCTGACGACCGATTGACGGACTGACGGAAGGACGGGAGGGACGGTGCCAGCTGGCCCCGTCCCTCCCGTCCGTCGCCGGGTCGCGACTACGGCGTCGGCATGCCCCCGTCGACGTGGAGCGTCTCACCCACGACGTACGACGACTCGCCGCTCGCCAGGAAGACGTACGCCGGCGCGAGCTCGGCCGGCTGCCCCCAGCGGCCGAGGTAGGTCTGCTCACCGGCGGACGGCAGGGCCTCCGGCGGCTGGCCACCGGCGGGCTGGAGCGGGGTCCAGATCGGCCCCGGTGCGACGGCGTTCACGCGGATGCCCTTCGGCGCGAGCTGCGCGGCGAGGCCCTTCGCGAGGTTGTTCACGGTCGACTTCGTCGCCGCGTAGTGCACGAGGTGCGGCGACGGCGCGTACGCCTGGATCGAGGTCGTGTTGATGATGGTCGATCCCGGCTGCAGGTGCGGCACGGCCGCCTTCGTGATCCGGAACGTCGCGTAGACGTTCGTCTTGAACGTCTCGTCGAACTCCTCGTCCGAGATGTCCTCGATCGAGGACACGTTCTGCTGCTTGCCCGCGTTGTTCACGAGGATGTCGAGCCCGCCGAGCTGCTCGACGGCGTCCGCCACGAGCTGCTCGCAGGTCGCGAGCGAGGTGATGTCACCGGGCAGGGCGACGGCCTTGCGACCGGCGGCCTCGACGAGGGCGATGATCCGGTCGGCGTCCTCCTGCTCCTCGGGGAGGTACGAGATCGCGACGTCGGCACCCTCTCGTGCGTAGGCGATCGCGACGGCGGCCCCGATGCCCGAGTCACCGCCGGTGATGAGCGCCTTGCGGCCGGTGAGTCGACCGGAGCCGCGGTAGGTGTCCTCGCCGTGGTCGGCCGGGACGTTCTCCGCCATCTCCTCGTCGGTGCCGGCACCCTCGAGGTACTGCTCGTCGGGCTTCTTGTCGGCGTACATCTTCGTCGGGTCCTGCATGCTGTACTGGTCGATCTGCTGGTCCGTCATGCCGCCGACGGTACGCACGCGGTGCCCCCGCACCGTCCAGGAGGCTGTCCCCCGTTCGGCCGACAGGCCCCCGTCGGCGGGGCCTGCCGAGGGCTCGTGACGCGTCACCGACGAATGTCACGGTCCGGTGACGACCAGGCCCCGATTCGGTAACACCCGTCGTCCAGACGGGTCGGGCGTCGTACCGTCGAGTGGTGACCTTCCGGACCGTGCTGGCGTTGAGCGCCGCCGTGCTCGCCTTCTCGGCCGGCACGGTCGCCGTCGACGGCACGGTCGGGACCGGGGTCGCAGCGACCCCGGCGAGCGCGGCCGAGCTCGGTCCGGACCCGGTGCACCACGAGCCCGTCCGGGTCACGAACGCGAAGCTCAAGCGGGTCGACTCGATCGAGCTCGACGCCGAGTCGCTCGTGTTCCGGCGCGGCGACAAGACCGTGACCGAGGCGTCGATGCGCGACTCCCGCACGACGGTCAGCCTGCTGAACCGCCTGCTCGGCACCGCGTCGCGCACGCAGACGGCCGAGGGGGACGGCGGCGCGTGCTTCCCCGCCGGCACGACCTACACGTGGGGCGGGGCGGTCCGCGTGGCTGCCCTGACGTCCCCCGCCGCTGCCGGCAACGCGGTGGAGATCCGCGTCCTGCGCGAGACGGTGCGGTCCCGCTTCGGCGGCGACGTCGAACTGACCGGACCCGACGGTGTCCAGGTGGGCGACGACATCCGCACGGCGATCCGGGACGCCCCGAAGTCCGACCGGATGTCGTTCGGTTCCGCGGACGCCCGTGCGTTCCAGCTCCTGCTCGAGCCCGGGTGGGCCCCGCAGCACGACGCCGCGAGCCCGCCCGACAGCCGCGGCACGGGCACCGAGACGGACACGAGCACGCCGTCCGACACGGACACGGACACGGAGTCCGCTGCCGCCGACCTCGGGACGAACGGCGTCTCCGCCCTGACCGACGACACCACGGTCACGGTGCTCGGGTCGCCGATGCCGGTGCACGCCAAGCGCACCTGCTGACCGACCCCGGTCAGACCCGCAGCGTCGCCACCACCGGGAAGTGATCGCTCGCGAACCACGTCTCCGGGCCGTCGTGGTCGATGACGACGCGGTCGACGCCGGCGATCCCCCGGGTGAACACCCAGTCGATGCGCTCCCCGGAGTCGACCGGCGGCTGCCAGTCGTTGAAGGTCGCCGTCCGGTCCGCCGGGTCGCCACCGACCAGCCAGGCGTCCTCGAACCCGGCCTCGACGAGCACCCGCGACGCAGGTCCCGCTCCGGCCGGCTCGTTGCAGTCCCCCGCCACGATGACCGGGCCGTCCGCCGTGCTCAGGCGTTCGACGATGAGCGCCGCGCTCCGCGCCCGGACGTCGTCCCCGTGCGGTCCGACCTCGTGGTCGAGGTGCGTCGTCAGGAGCGTGAACGCCTCGCCCTCGGCGTCGAGGAACCGCGCGTGGTTCGCCACTCGGGGGAACAGGCTCCCCCAGGTGTTCGACACGGGCTCGTCCGGGGTGTCCGAGAGCCAGAAGGCGCCCTCGTCGATCGGCCGGAGTCGGCTGCGACGGAAGAAGACGGCCGCGTGCTCACCGGCCGTGCCGCCCTCGCGCCCCTGGCCGACGTCGCCGTGGTCGGGCAGACCGGCGCGGAGGTCGTCCAGCTGGTGCGCGAAGGCCTCCTGGACGCAGACGAGGTCGGGGTCGTGCCGCCGGACCACGTCGAGCAGTACCGGCAACCGGGCGGGCCAGTCGTGGGCCGGATCCGGGTTCTTGACGTTGTAGGTCATCAGGGTGATCGGACGCGCTGCGTTGCTCACCCGTCGAACCTACCGACGGGCGCGCTCAGGGCACCATGACCCGCCGCAGTGCGATGACCCCGTCGCGCGCCCGGGTCTTGGCGGTGCCGACCGGGACCCCGAGCCGCGCGGCGACCTCGGGCCCGGTCATCCCCACCAGGTGCCGCAGGACGACGGCGTCGCGCTGGCGCCCGGGGAGCGCGGCGACGGCGCGGCGGAGCTCGGCACGGTCGAGGACGCTCTCGGCCCGTTCCACGCTCGAGTGGTCCACGAGGTCGGCGTCCCTGGTGCCGATCCGCAGGTCGCGGTCACGGTCCGCCCGGCTCTTCCGGACCCGGTCGATCGCGCGGCGCTGCGCGATCGTGCGGATCCACGCGATGGCCGAGTGCGCCGGGTCGAACCGGTCGGCGATCTGCCAGATCTCGAGGAAGACGTCCTGCACGACCTCTTCCGCCTGCCATGCATCGACGAGCTGGTGGCGGACGTACCGCTCGACGAGCGGTCGGAAGCGGTCGTGCAGCCGGGTGAAGGCGGCCCGGTCACCGGCGGCCACCGCGAGGAGGAGCATGCGTTCTTCGTCGCGCTTGGCGAGGAGTTCGTCGTTCACGACTCGAATGTCACATACTGCCAATGTACTCGCAAGTACACTCTGAGCATGCGCCCCGAACACACCCCGAAGACCCTTCGACGCACGACGTCGAAAGGACTGGCGACCCGGAGCCGGATCGTCGCCGCCGCGGCCGACCTGATGCTCACGCGCGGCATCTCGGGGACGACGCTCGACGACATCGGCGCCGCCGCCACGGCCGGACGGTCGCAGATGTACCACTACTTCGCCGACAAGCAGGAGCTCGTGCGCGATGTCGTCCGGCAGCAGACCGACGCGATCATCGCGCACCAGGGGCCGGACTACGGCGACCTCACCACGTGGGACGCCTGGCAGCGGTGGCGGGACCGGACGGTCGCGGACGCCGAGGCCGGCGGCTGCGTGGGTGGCTGTCCGCTCGGGTCCCTCGGGACCGAGGTCGCCGAGCGCGACGCCGACACCCGCGACCTCGTCGCCGCCGGCTTCGCCCGCTGGGAGCAGGGGTTCCACGACGGCATCCGCACGATGCGCGAACGCGGGCTGCTCGGACCGGACGCCGACCCCGCCGCGCTGGCGACGACCGTGATGGTGGCATTGCAGGGCGGTCTGCTCCTGGCGCAGGTCCAGCGAGACGTCCGCCCGCTCGCGATCGGGCTCGACACCGCGATCACGACCATCCGCCGGCACGCGACCGGCTCCGGCGTCAGTTGATGCAGACGCCTGCCTTGCCGTAGCTCTTCACGTCGGTCGACGACGGCTTCGGCTCGGGCGCGGCGGGCTTCGAGGCCGCGGGCTTCGAGTCCGCAGCGCCGGAACCGGTCGAACCGGCATCGGACGAACCGGAGCCGGCAGCGGGGCTCGAGGCGGCACCACCGGCAGCGGCGACCGGGGTCACCGTCTTGCCGTCCGACCCGAGCACCAGCGTCACGCCGGTGACCGCGTTCGTCCGCACCGCGACGGCACCGGGCACGACGGCCGCGACCGCCTTCGCCTGCTTCTCCATGCCGGCCGGGTACTGCACCTGGGTCGTCTTCGTCAGGTCGGAGGACCCGGGTGCACCGACCTGGAAGCCGCGCGCGGTGAGGACGGTCCCGGCGGCTCCTGCGGCACCCGTGACACCGCTGCCGTTCAGCACGGTGACCGAGGTGCTCGCCGGCTGAGCGCGCCCGGCCTTGCTGTACTCCGCGGGCTCACCGACGAGGCCCTGCACGAAGGCCGGCAGCCCGACGGTGTCGACCTCGACGATCGACAGCGGCGAGCCGTTGACGGTGATCGTCGGGGTACCGAGCGTGGGGATCGTCGCCGACTGGATGTTGCCCGGGCGCAGGTTCCGCATCTGGGTCGCCAGGTTGACCAGGTCGGTGTCGGTCTGGATCGAGCCGCCGACCGCCTTGAGGATGTTGCCCATCTTGATCGGGTTGAGCAGCGTCCCCGCGGAGAGCACCTTGCGGGCCTCCTGCGAGAGGAAGTACTGCTGCCGGACGTTGCGGTCGAGGTCCCCGTTGGGCAGCCCGTGCCGCTGTCGGACGAAGGACAGCGCCTGCTTCGCGTCGAGGGTGGACTTGCCCTTCGGCAGGTTCACGCCCGAGTACGGGTCGTTGACGGCGTTGTTGAGGCAGACGTCGACCGGCCCGAGCTCCTTGACCACCTGGTAGAAGCCGAGCAGGGAGACGCGCACGTAGTGGTCGATCGTCAGGCCGCTGAGGTTCTGGATCGTCTTGATGAGCAGCTTCGCGCCCCCGGTGTCCCCGCCGCCGTTGAGGGTGCCGAAGTAGAACGCGCTGTTGAGCTTGCCCTTGCCGACTCCCGGGATGTCGACGTACGAGTCGCGCGGGAACGAGATCATCGTCGCCTGCGAGCCGTCCTCGTTGATGTGCAGGACGATCATCGTGTCGGTGTTCGTCGCACCGCCGTCCGACTCGGTGCTGAGCTCCGCCATCTCCTCCGGCGTCGCGTTGTCCGGGCGGTGGTCGTCGCCGACCAGCAGGATGTTCTGCGCCTGGCCGTCGACGTCGTCCTTCGTCGCGGTGCTCCCGGTGATCGCGTTGATCTTGGTGACGCCGTTCGACAGCGATCCGTAGGCGTACGCGGCGTAGCCGCCGCCGAGCAGGAGGGCCATCGTGAGCACGCCCGCGACGGCAGGCAGGACCACCCCGCCACGTCGCTTCTGGCGGCCGTGCCGCGGTGGCGTGAAGCCGCGGCGGCCACGACCGGTCGTCTGCTCGGGCTCGTTCGTCACCCGGAAACCATAACGGGCGTGTGTGCCGACAACATCAAACCGCCCTGGCAGGTCGCCGCGATCCCGCCGTGACCCACCGGCGGACGGGAGGCGCGGTGCCAGCTGGCACCGCGCCTCCCGTCCGTGTTCGGTCGCGTCTCAGGACGCGAGCTTGCCCTTGTTGGTCTCCCGCGCCCGCAGCACCGTGATCCCGGTGATCGCCGCGGCCGCCATCACGTAGAACGCCGGCGCGAACGTGTTGCCCGTCGCCGTGATCAGCCAGGTGGCGAAGTACGGCGTGATCCCGCCGAAGAGCGCGACGCTGATGTTGTACGCGATGCCCATCGACCCGTAGCGGATCGCCGTCGGGAAGAGCTCGGCCATCGCAGCGCTCACGGCACCGTCGAAGGCCGCCATGAACAGCCCGAGGAGCACCATCGCGCCGGCGGCAGCCCAGAAGTTGCCGGCGTTCATGAGCATGAGCGTCGGGTAGGTGAGCACGAGGAAGCCGCCGCAGCCGGCGAGCATCACGGGCTTCCGGCCGATCTTGTCCGAGAGCAGCCCGAAGAACGGCACGAGTCCGGCGATCACGATGAACCCGATGACGACCACGCCGTACGACACGAGCGGCGAGTAGCCGAGGTCGGCCTGCAGGTACGACGGCATGAACGTCTGCAGGATCCAGTGCCCGACGGCCTTGAGGACGACGAACCCGACGCAGAAGAGCAGTGCCTTCCACCCGGTGCGGAGCGATCGCCGGAGCGGGTTCTTCGCGAGGTCGCCCTTGGCCTTGAGCGCGCGGAACTCCGGGGTGTCCTCGAGCTTCGAGCGGAGGTAGAGCCCGACGAGCCCGAGCGGCAGCGCGATGAGGAACAGCACGCGCCAGCCCCACGACTCGAGGGCGCCGTCGCCCGCGATCGCCGTGAACAGGAACACCAGGCCGCCACCCACGATGAACGCCGCGAAGCCGAAGACGTCGATGAAGCTCGTGACGAAGCCGCGTCGGTTCGAGGGCGCGGACTCGGCGAGGAGCGTGGTCGCCCCCGCTCCCTCACCACCGGCGGCGAAGCCCTGCACGAGCCGCACCACGACGAGGAGGATCGGCGCCAGCAGCCCGACGCTTTGGTAGGTCGGCAGGATGCCCATCACCGCGGTCGCGCCGCTCGTGATGAGGATGACCGTCGCGAGGGTCGTCTTCCGGCCCACCCGGTCGCCGAGCGAGCCCCAGAAGAGTCCACCGAGCGGACGCATCACGAACCCGGCGCCGAACACGGCGAAGGCCGAGAGCAGCGCGACCTGCGGGTCCCCCTGCTTGAAGAAGTACAGCGAGATGACCGTCGCCAGGGTGCCGTAGAGGCCGAAGTCGAACCACTCCACGAAGTGGCCGACGCCAGCCGCCACGATCACCTTCCGCATGCTCCGGCGGCGGGCGTCGTCGCCGAACACGTCCGGGACGGGGGCGTTGGCGGCGTCGGCGCTGGTGCGCGTCTGGGTTCCGTCGCTCATGGGGAGACCTCACACTTCGTTGTCGAGAGTTGGTTGACGATAGCACTCGCCGGGCACACTTTGCCACACAGTGGGAAAGTCTCGCCAGCAAGTGATACCGTCGCCGCCATGCAGTCCCGTGAACAGCACCACGACGTCGTGGTCGTCGGAGGTGGCCTCGCCGGTGTGAGCGCCGCCGTCGCCGCCGCCCGCCTCGGCTCCAGCGTCGCCCTCGTCACCAACCGCCCGGTCCTCGGCGGGAACTCCTCGAGCGAGATCCGCGTGTGGGTCGTCGGCGCCACCGCCCACGGCACGCAGCGGTTCGCCCGCGAGACCGGGATCATGGGCGAGCTGTTCCTCGAGAACCAGTACCGGAACCCGCAGGGCAACGCGATCTACTGGGACCAGGTCGTGCTCGACCTCGTGCGCGCCGAGCCGAACGTCCACCTGCACCTCAACACCGACGTGCGGACCGTGACGACGGTGGACGACGAGACCGGCGCACCGCGCATCGCGTCCGTCACCGGCTGGACGATGGGCTCCGAGATCGAGACGACGTTCACCGCCCCGGTGTTCCTCGACTGCACGGGAGACGGGCTCGTCGGCGCCCTCGCCGGGGCGTCGTACCGGATCGGGCGCGAGGGCCGCGACGAACACGGCGAGGAGTGGGCGCCCGAACAACCGGACGACGAACTCCTCGGCAGCTCGATCTTCTTCTCCACGCACGACACCGGCCGCCCGGAGAAGTTCGTGCCGCCGTCGATCGCGAAGGACCTCAGCACGACGCCGATCCTGGCGAACCGGGCGATCAAGACCGGGGACAACGGCTGCAACTACTGGTGGATCGAGTGGGGCGGCGAGCTCGACACCGTCACCGAGAACGAACGGATCCGCGACGAGCTGTGGGGCGTCGTCTACGGCATCTGGGACCACATCAAGAACTCCGGCGCGTTCGACGCCGACTCGCTCACCCTCGACTGGGTCGGCGCGATCCCGGGCAAGCGGGAGTACCGACGGTTCGTGGGCGACCACACCCTCACCCAGCAGGACCTCCTCTCGCAGCGGACCTTCCCGGACACGGTCGCGTTCGGCGGGTGGTCGATCGACCTGCACCCGGTCGAGGGCGTCTACGCCGAGACCGCCGGGGCGCAGCAGCGGTACACGGACGGCACGTACGACATCCCGTTCCGCTCCCTCTACTCGGCGGACGTCGCCAACCTGCTCTTCGCCGGCAGGAACATCTCCGCGTCGCACGTCGCGTTCGGGTCGACCCGCGTCATGGCCACCTGCGCCACCCAGGGCCAGGCCGCGGGGACCGCCGCGCACCTCGCCGCCCGCCACGGCTTCACGCCGCGCGAGCTCGGCACCGACCACGTCGCGATGCTGCAGCAGACGCTCCTCCGCGAGGACGCGCCGCTCATCGGCGTCCGGGCCCACGACGGGGCGGACCTCGCCCAGCGCGCCCGGATCAGCGCGAGCAGCGAACTCGTCCGGCTCGACACCACCCCGTGGGCGACCGAGGACACCTTCGCGCTCGACCGCGACGCGGCGCTGGTCGTGCCGGTCGACCCCGTGCTCGGTTCCGTCGCGTTCCGGACCGTCGCCGACCACGACACCGACGTCACGATCGAGCTCTGGACCACGGGCCGGCCGCAGAACTACGCCCCGATCGCGCACGTCTCGACGCACACCGCGCGCGTCCCCGCCGGGGCGGGCGAGGCGGTCGTCGACCTCGGGTTCCGGCCGGACGAGCCGTGCAACGCCGTGGTCGTGGTCCGCCGGACCCCCGGCGTGCGCCTGGTCCTCACCGACGGGCACCCGTACGGCGTCCTCGCGCTCCGCGCCCGCACGGCCGACGACGAGCAGTTCGACGACCACATCCCCGAGGAGGCCGACCAGCCGGTCACCGACTGGGAGGCGCGGGCCCTGCGCGGACGCTCCTTCGCGTTCACCGCAGCCGACGCGTCGGACGCGTGGCGCGCCTCCCGGGTCGCCGACGGCTACCAGCGCCCCTTCGGCGGACCGCACCTGTGGTCGTCGGAGCCGGACGACGGCGCGGCGACCCTCACCCTCGACTGGGCGGAGCCCGTCGACGTCCGCGAGGTCCGCATCGTCTGGAACGACGACGTCGACGCCGACCTCATCAACCTGCACCACCACCGCACGCCGTGGGACGCGGTCCCGACCCTGGCCCGCGACTACCGGATCGAGGCGTGCGTCGACGGATCGTGGCAGGGACTCGCGACCGTCACCGACAACCGGCACCGGCACCGCGTGCACGACGTCGCGCCGACGCGGACCGCCTCGCTCCGCGTCGTCGTGACCGCCACGAACGGTTCACCGTTCGTGTCGGCGAGCGCCGTGAAGGTCTACTGACCCACCGCACCACCCGCAGCACCACCACGATCAAGGGAGATCGCCATGCGCCTGCGCGCACTGACCATCGCGACGGCCGTCGCACTGTCGCTCACCACCGTCGGGGTCGTCGGGCCGCCGGCCGTCGCGTCCGGCACCGCGGTCGCCGCCGTCACCGCGAGCATCCAGGCGAACCCGGGGAACTCGACGTCGCCCACCGCCACCGCGCACACGGTGTCGGTCAACGGGACCGCCGTGCCGGTCAAGGCCGAGTCCGTGAGCGGCACCTCGCACGACGTCGCGATGTTCGCGAAGGGGACGGGCACCGCGACGGTCAGCGTCACGATGCCCGGCCTCGCCGCGTCGGCCACCCCGGTCGTCACGCCCCGGACGCTCGGGATCGCCACGACCCGGGCCGGCGACACCGTGACCTTCACGATCCGCGACGCGCACCCGCTCGTCATCGAGGCCCCCGGCGTCCGCGCACTGTTCCTCTTCGTCACGCCGTCGGAGACCGCGGTACCGTCCGCGTCGGACCCCGACGTGCTGTACTTCGGGCCCGGCGAGCACGACGCCGGCGTGATCCGCCCGGTGTCGGGCCAGACGGTCTACCTCGCGCCGGGTGCCCTCGTGCACGGTCGCATCGACGGCGACGGCGTCACCGGCGTGCACGTGCTCGGGCGCGGGATCCTCGACGCCGGCTCGGACACGTCGCGGACCGACAAGACGATGGCGATCCGCTTCCACGACAGCTCGGACATCACGGTGTCCGGCATCGGCGTCCGCAACGCCCAGTGGTGGCAGACGCTGTACATCCGCTCCTCGGGCATCCACGTGTCATGGCTGAACCTGATGGGCACGCTCATCAACAACGACGGCATCGACACCGACGGCGTGCAGGACATGACGGTCGAGCACAACTTCGTGATGAGCGGTGACGACGGGTTCGGCTGGCACGCCCTCGACGCGGCCACGAACGGCGAACCGGAGACCCGTGGGCTGCACGCGACCGACACCACGTTCTGGAACGTCACCGGCGGCAACCCCGTCCGGTTCGGCTCGTCCATGGAGACCGAGGTCTTCACCGACGTCTCCATCACGCAGTCGTACGTCCTCCGCGCGAAGGAGGTCGCCCTGAAGTTCGACGTCCAGGACTGGGCGACGGTCTCCGACGTCACCGTGGACGGCTTCCACGTGGAGTCGCAGCCCGTCGGCAAACAAGCCATCGTGCTGCAGGTGCTCAAGGGCCAGTACTCGAACGACACCGGGTACCGCGACGAGCGGGGCAGGATCACGGGCATCACGATCCGCGACTTCACCGACGTCACGGCCGACACGGTGACGCTGTCCGGGTGGGACGCGACGCACGGGGTGTCGGACGTCGCCCTCGAGGACGTCGTGCTCGGCGGCGCACCCCTCACCACGGCACAGGTGCGGACGAACCAGTTCGTCAGCGGTGTCACGGTGTCCTGATCGACTCCACGGGACAGAATGGGCGGATGGCCACCACCCCTCCGAACCAGAGCATCGAGCGCGCCGCGGCGGTCCTCGGCGCGCTCGGTGCCGCCGACGGGGCGATGCGCGCCTCCGACATCGCACGGGCGATCGGCCTCGGCACGTCGACGACCGGGCGGCTCCTCGCCACGCTCGAGTCGCTCGAGTACGTGCGACGCGACCCCGAGTCGCAGGGGTACTCCGTCGGACGGGCCGTCCTCGAGCTCGCCAGCCAGGGGCTCAACCACAACCCCGTCCACCGCGAGAGCCGGGCCGCCGCGCAGGAGCTCGCGCACCGCATCGGCCTCACCGCGAACGTCGGGGTGCAGGACGACGCGGCCTGCATCTACCTCTGCCACTTCGAGGGCGCACTCGCTCCGAAGTCGCACACCATGATCGGCATGCGGCAGCCGCTGCACGCCTCGGCGCTCGGCAAGGCGCTCATGCTCGACCTGTCACAGGCCGAGCGGGAGGCGCTGCTCGGCGCGGACCTCGCGCGCTACACGGACCACACGATCACGTCGCACGACGCGCTGACGGCGGACCTCGAGGCCTCCGCGAAGCGCGGCTGGTGCGTCGAGAACCAAGAGGTCGCGCTCGGCCGGTTCTGCATCGCGGCACCGATCCGGAACGCGTCGGGGCGCATCGTCGCGGCGCTGTCGATCTCCGGGCGGGTGACGCAGCTGCGGGACCGCGACACCGCGTCGCTCGCCGAGGACCTCATCGAGGTGGCCGACCGCATCAGCGTCGGCCTCGGCATGATCAGCGCGGTCGCGCACTGACGGACGGGAGGGACGGTGCGGGCCCGCACCGTGCCTCCCGGCCGTCAGGTGGTCGCGCCGGTCGCGCTCGTCGCGCCGGTCGCGCTCGTCGCGTCAGTCGCGCGACGGCAGCAGGTGGATCGCCTCCATGGCGAGCTCCGCGGCGATCGGGTCCTTCGCGACGACGGCGGCCTTGAGCTTCGCGAGCTCCGGCAGCACGACCTCGGCCGGCACCAGCTCGGCCAGCTCCGGCACCCGCAGCTTGAACGCGAGCCCGTCCGTCGTCGCCTTGCAGAGCTGCTCGAGCGACGGGTTGCCGCAGTGGTCGGCCCACATCGCGTAGATGTCCGCGCCGTGCTGGGCGACCTCGCCCTGGTGCCGGGCCTCGACCTGCGCCGTGACGTCGTCGAGGGTCTTCACGACCTTCTTGCGCTGCGCGTCCGTGAAGCGCGGCGTCGCGAGGCGGGCGACACCGCCGTAGATCACGCCGAGCGTGCGGTAGGCGTCGAGGAGCTCGTCCTTCGTCGGGGCGGCGACGCGGGTGTACCGGTTCGGCGCCATCTCGATGAGTCCGGCGCGGGCGAGCTCGGCGAGGGCTTCACGGATGGGGGTGCGGGAGACACCGAGCCAGGCGATGAGGTCGTCGTCGTTGAGCCGTTCGCCCGGCTCGAGGGTGCCGTCCATGATCGCGTCCCGGATCTTGTCCTGCACGGTGTCACGGAGGAGCTTCCGCTCGGCGGCGGGCTGCGTCGAAGGAACTGGCATGCGCCCAGCGTGTCACATGTGATGGGCCGGACGCGACAGGCGCGACGGCCACCAGGCCCGACGCCCGAGGTCGTACGCCAGCGCCGGGACGAGCAGCGAGCGGACGACGATCGTGTCGAGCAGCACGCCGAAGGCGACCACGAACGCGATCTGCACGAGGAACAGGATCGGGATCACGCCGAGCGCCGCGAACGTCGCCGCGAGGACGACCCCGGCCGAGGTGATCACGCCGCCCGTGACCCCGAGCCCGCGCAGGACGCCCTCGTGCGGACCGTGCCGCAGGGCCTCCTCGCGCACCCGGGTCATGAGGAAGATGTTGTAGTCCACGCCGAGCGCCACGAGGAACACGAACGAGTACAGCGGGACGCTCGGGTCGGCCCCGGGGAAGTGGAACACGTGGTCGAACACGAGGGCACCGACGCCGAGCGCCGCGGCGAAGGACACGATGACGCTGCCGATGAGCACGAGCGGCGCCACGATGCTCCGGAGCAGCAGCATCAGGATGAGCAGGATGACCGCGAGCACCACGGGGATGATCAGCGTGCGGTCCCGGATGCCGGTGTCGTTCGTGTCGACGGCGGTCGCGGTCGCGCCACCGACGATCGCGCCGGGGTCCACCCGCTCGACCGCCGTGCGGAGGGCACGCACGGTCTGCTCGGCGGCGTCGGAGTCGGCCGGGTCGGACAGGGTGGCCTCGAGGAGGACGTCGCCGCGGGAGACGGTCGGGGTCGCACCGGTGGTGCCACCCGGGCTGCCGCTCGTCGTCACGGGGACGGTGCCGGACGGTGCGTCCTTCGCGGCCGCCACGACGCTGTCCACGCCGTCCACGCCGGTGATCGCGGCGGCGAGCTCGTCGGTCCTCGACGCGGCGCCGATGACCTGGGCCGGGCTGCCGGACCCGCCCGGGAAGTGGTCCGCGAGCACGTCCTGACCGTCGCGCGCCTGCGAGCTCCCGATGACCAGGTCGCTCTGCGGGACGCCGTCGGCCTTGAGTCCGACGAGGCCGGTACCCATCGCGAGGAGCCCGACGGTGCACACGATCCAGACGATCCGGGAGCGGCGCGCCACGAGGCGGCCCACCCGTGCCCAGAGCCCGCGGGCGTCGGGCCCGGTGAGGACGGGGTGCGCGCTGCCGTACTTCGGGCGGAGCGGCCAGAACGCCGCGCGCCGGAACGCCAGCAGGAGCGCGGGCAGCAGGGTGAGCGCGGCGAGGAGGCTGAACGCGATGCCGATGGCCGCGACGGGACCGAGCGCCTTGTTCGAGTTGAGGTCGGAGAGCAGCAGGCAGAGCACGCCGACGATCACGGTCCCGCCCGAGGCGAGGATCGGCTCGAGGCTCCCCCGCAGGGCGGCCTTCGTCGCGTCCCACCCGGTGCGGTGGTCGCGCAGTGCCTCGCGGAAGCGTGCGGTGTAGAGGAGCGCGTAGTCGGTCGCGGCGCCGATGACGAGGATGGACAGGATCCCCTGTACCTGGCCGTTCACGGTCACGATGTCGGCCTTGGCGAGCCACCACACGACGAGGATCGACGCGCACAGGGCGAACGTCGCGGTACCGAGCACGAGGATCGGCAGGAGCGGTGAGCGGTAGACGATGATGAGGATCACGAAGACCGCGGCGAGCGCCACACCGAGCAGCAGCCCGTCGATGCCCGCGAAGGCCTCGGTGAGGTCGGCGGTGAAGCCCGCCGGACCCGTGACGTAGCCCTGCACCCCCGACGGCAGAGCATCCTCGACGTCGGCGCGGACGGCCTCGACGGCGTCACCGGTGTCCGCGCTCTGGGTCAGCGTGGCGACGATCTCGACCGCGTCGCCGTCCTCGCTCGGGATCACCGGGCTGACGCCCTGCACGTCGTCGCGGTCCCCGAGCCGGTCGGCCAGGGTGGTCGCGGCGCGCTGGTCCGCAGCCGTCAGGCCGCCGTCGCGCTCGAGCACGATGATCGCCGGGGCGCCCGACGCCTGCCGGAACTCGGACGCGCGTTCCTGCACCTTGGTGGCGTCCGCCGATGCCGGCAGGAACGACGTCTGGTCGTTCGTGGACACCTCGGAGATCTTGCCGAAGAAGGGACCGCCGACGGAGGCGATCGCGAGCCAGACCACGATGACGAGCGCGGGGAGGACGATGCGGAGGAAGCGGGACACGTCCGTGAGCGTACTCCAATCGTCAGCATGCTGATTACTAGAGAGGTCGAAGGAACGGGATCCGTAGACTCGGAGCATGGACGACACCCCCGACGCATGGCCGCTGGGGCGCCTCCTCTCCGCCGCTGCCCGGGCGATCGAACGGGACTGGGACGAGCGTCTGCGTGCGATCGGCCTCCCGCACGCGGCGCTCATCGCGATCGACATCCTCGTGCGGACCGGCCCGACCGGCGCGGACACCCTGGCCCGGACGGCACGCGTGCAGCCGCAGACGATGTCCCGCACGCTCGAGCGGATGGAGCGCGACGGCCTCGTCGAACGCTCGCCGCACCCGGACGACCGGCGACGGCGGATCGTCACCGTGACGGAGCACGGGCGCGAGGCGTGGGAGACCGCCCGGCACATCGAGCGTGACGTCCTGCCGGATGATGCCGCACTGCGGGGCGCCCTGACCCTGCTGCTCGAGAAGCATCGACCGAACCGAACACCTAGCGGTTGATATACCACATACGGTAGACTCGCGGAGTCGGTAGCACGACCGACCCGACCCGCAGGAGACCCGATGTCCGAGCGCCGAGCAGCCCGTCAGGCCGCCGAACGAGCCGAAGCAGCCGATGCGGCCGAACTGGCCGAGGCGGCAGCGCAGGCAGCATCGATCGCCGCCGCCGACGCCGGCACCGACGCGGGCACCGACGCCCCCGCACCGCGGGCACCCCGGAGCGGATCGAGCGCCCGCAGGCCCCACAGCAGCGGCTCGAGCCGGAGCGGGAGCCGGGGCAGCAACGGCCGGAAGCGGCGCCGACGCCGCCGGAAGCGCCCGTTCCTCGTCGCCGTCCTCGGCACCGCCGGCTCGCTCGTCGCCGTCGCCACGGTGCTCGCCGTCGTCGCCGGCCTCTTCATCGCCGGCCTCGTCCGCAGCTACGACGCCGACGTCCTCGCCGACCCGTTCCCGACCGGCGCGCGCCCCGCTCCGACCGAGGGCGCGCAGAACATCCTGCTCATCGGATCGGACTCCCGCCAGGGTGCCGACCCAGACGGCGACCGCGCTGCCGGCGGTCGGTCGGACACCCTGATGCTCGCCCACGTCCCGGCCGACAAGCGGGCCGTGTACCTCATGTCGATCATGCGCGACTCGTGGGTCGAGGTCCCCGGCCACGGCACCGCGAAGATCAACGCGGCGTACTCCTGGGGCGGGGTCCCGCTGACGGTCCAGACGGTCGAACGCCTGCTCGACGTGCGCATCGACCACGTCGCCGAGATCGACTTCGCCGGCTTCTCGGGCATGACCGACGCGCTCGGCGGGGTGACGGTGCAGTCACGGACGGCGTTCTCGGCCCGCGGGCACGAGTTCACCGTCGGCGCGAACCACCTTGACGGCGACGCGGCCCTGGCGTTCGTCCGCGAGCGGTACGCCTTCGCCGACGCCGACCACACCCGCGTCCGGAACCAGCAGGCGTTCATGCGCGGGATCGTCGACGGACTCCTCTCGCGCGACACCCTCACGAACCCCGGGCGCGTGCAGGACTTCGTCCGGGCGACGAGCGAGTACCTGTCGGTGGACGCCGGTCTGACCGTCCGCACGATGGTCGACCTCGGCTGGTCCCTGCGTGACGTCCGGCCGTCGGACCTGCGGACGTTCACGATGCCGACCGCGGGCGGCGGGACCTCGGCGGACGGACAGTCCTACGTCGCGGTGAACACCATCGCCGTGCAGTCGCTGTCCCAGGCGCTCCGGTCGAACGACGTCGCCGGGTGGCTGGCCGACAACCCGCAGTAGCCGGACACAGCAGGACGCCCGGTGACCACACGGTCACCGGGCGTCCTGTCGATCGGAGGAACGATCAGGCGGGGAGCTGGAGCTCCTGGCCGGCGTAGATCAGGTTCGCGTCGTCGATGGTCGACGTGTTCGCGGCCCAGAGCTTGTTCCAGCCGCCGTCGATGCGCAGCTTCGTCGCGATGCTGTCGAGGGTCTCGCCCGACACGACCGTGTAGGTCTTGCCGCTCGTCTTGACGGCCGCGGGCTTGCTCGGGGCAGCCGGAGCCGCCTCGGTCGCGGGGGCCGGGGTCGACGGCGCGGCCTGCTGCGGGGCGGCCTGCTGCACCGGCGCCTGCTGCTGCGGGGCAGCCTGCTGGGTCGGGGCGGCGGGAGCCGGAGCGGCGGCCTGCGGGGCGGCGCCGGTCGTGCCGCTCAGCCCGAGCTGGGCGGAGCAGGCCGGCCATGCGCCCCAGCCCTGGGAGGCGAGGACGCGCTCGGCGACGGCGATCTGGGTCGCACGGCTCGCGGAGGCCGGGTTGCCCGTGCCGCCGTTCGCCTGCCAGGTGCCGAGGTTGAACTGGAGGCCGCCGTAGTAGCCGTTGCCGGTGTTGATCGCCCAGTTGCCGCCGGACTCGCACTGCGCGAGGGCGTCCCAGGTCGAGCCGGATGCTGCGTTCGCGGGCGCCGCCGCGAGGCCGACACCCGTCGCGGCGATGCCTGCGAAGGCGAGGCCACCGACGATGGTGCGGGTACGAGAAAGCTTCTTCATGGTTGATTGCTCCACCGGGACCACGGATCGAGAGCCGATCGCCACTGCCCGTCCCGACCGATCGCGGTCGTGTCGTGGGGTGCGCCACCGGGGGCAGTGGTCTCGTGCCGGTGGCGCCTCGGTCGGCCACCATAGGAAACTCTTCACCGTTATCAAACCGAGACAAACGGTTCTACCCGTTGGTGCTAAGTCTCCGAGAGCGGAACCTGTACGCGTGGATCCCCATGGGCATGGTCATCGCGGCGCGCCTGGGTACGCCACCTTGGCAATTCCCTGGCAATGACGGCCAGGAGGCGCATGGCGGCGCCGACCCGCGCCTCCCGTCCGCCGGTCGGTCACCCTCGGGACAGCAGCGTCACCGCTTCCAGGTGGCCGGTCTGCGGGAACATGTCGAGCACCCGCGCGCGCCGCAGGCGCAGCGACGGCATCCGCGCGAGGTCCTTCGCCAGGGTCACCGGGTTGCAGCTCGAGTAGACGACGTGCCGGACGTCCGACTCCTCGAGCCAGGTCGACAGCGTCTCGCCGATCCCGCGCCGCGGCGGGTTGACGACGACGAGCTCGGGGACGGCGTCGGGACGGGCACGGAGCGCGTGCTCGGTCGCGTCGTCCGCGGCGAAGCGGACGCCCTCGAGGCCGGCCTCGCGCGCCGACTGCCCCGCCGACCGGACGGCCTCGCGGCTGGTCTCGATGCCCGTCACCGCGCGACCGGGGCGGGCAGCGTGCAGGGCGAAGCCGCCGACGCCGCAGTAGAGGTCCCACATCGACGCCGGCGCCACCTCGTCGATCCACGCCGAGGCCTGGGCGTACAGCTCGGTGGCCACGTGCGTGTTCGTCTGGAAGAAGCTCTGCGGGCGGAGGTGCATCGTGACGTCACCGAGTCGCATCGAGAGCGTCTCCCGCTCGGTGAGCACGATCTCCCGCTCCCCCTCGGTGACGGCCTTGTGCTCCGGGAGCAGGTTCACGGTGACGACGACGGCGTTCGGCAGCACCCGGTGGAGCGCGTCGAGGTGCTGCCGGAGGCGCACCAGCTGTCCCTCGGAGCGCAGGACGAACCGCACCATGAGCTCCCCGTCCGGCGACTCCGTCACGAGCACGAACTTCAGCTCGCCCCGGCGGGTGGCGACGTCGTACGGGATGAGCCCGGCGTCCGCGATGAACCCGGCCAGGATCGGGAGCGCGTGCTGGATCCCGGGCGTGCAGATGCCGCAGTGCCGCAGGTCCACCCCGCGCTGCCGGTGGTCGAGGATGCCGACCGTCGGGTGCTGGACGGTCCCGCCGACCACCATCTTCGCCTTGTTGCGGTACGCGGACTCGGGGCTGGTGATCGCGGGGAGCCACTCGACCGAGCCCGGACCCCCGGCGGCCTCGACCGCGTCGTGCAGGAGTTCGCGCGTGTGGAGTTCCTTGTCGAGGACCTGCTCGGCGTACGGCTGCCCCATGAGCGTGCACGAGCGGCACACCCCGCGGTCGAAGTAGTCGCACTGCATGGCCGAGTCAGGATACGGCAGCGGCCGCCTGTCGCGATCAGCGCATCAGCCACTCCGCCCAGGCCGCACGGCAGACGCGGTCGGCTCGCGACGCCACGGCACGCGTTTCGTCGCGCTCCGCGGCGGAGGCCGACGAGATCGCGTCGCACCAGGACGACACCGAATCGTCGCCGAGGTAGCGGTCGTCCGGGTAGAGGTCGGCGATGCTCGAACCAGCGGGACCGACCGCGGGCGTCCCGACCTCGAGCGAGCGGATCGCGATGCCGGACTGGAAGAACCGCTTGTAGGGCACGACGACGGCGTCCGCAGTGGCCAGGAGCTCGTCGAGCCGGTCCTCGTCGACGAAGGCGTCCGTCACGGACCACCCGTCGACCTCGGGCCACCGTCGCCCGACGATCTCGAGGCGGTGCGAGTGTCCGATCTCCTGACCGATCCCGGCGAGCAGCGCGAGGTCGCGGTCGGGCTTGAACTGCCCGAGGACCCGGACCACCGGACGGTCGCTCGACATCGACACCGTGTCGGGGACCGCGCGTGGGACGACGGGGTGCGGCAGCAGCTCGGGCTCGGTGCCCGGACAGTCGTCTCGCAGGGCGGTCGCGGCGGTCCCGCTGTGCACGATCAGGCGGACACCACGCGCGAGCGCACCGAACCGACGCGCGACGACGCCGTACCCGCGGGCTCGCACGAGCGGGTGGGGATCGTGCACGACGAGGGCCGCCTCGGCCCGTCGGCCGAGGACGACGCGCATGATCACGCGATCCAGGTGGCCGAGGACCGGCCACGTCACGATGACCCGGGTCCCACCACGACGGCCATCCCGGCGAGCGGCCCACAATGCGAGGAGGTACCGCCGCACCCAGCCGGCACCCGAGCCTCCTGCGACGCTCGGCTCGTGCACGTCGGTGACCGACACCCGTGCTCCGGAGGCGCTGAGTGTCGCAGCCAGTCCGTGGGCGTAGTGGTGCAGCGCACCACCGAGGGTGTTCACCACGATGACGTCGCGTGCACTCATGCGACGACTCCGATCGGGCGGGTCGGCACGTCGGCGACGAGTCGTGCCTGCTGACCGTGCAACCAGGCGTCGGCAGCGAGTCGGCCGTCCCGCTCGGGCAGCGCAGCTCGCACCTGCTCTCGGTCCAGCGGGGCTCGCAGGGCGCTCGTGATCGCTCGCGCGAGTCGCCGGGTGAACGCCGGGGCCGTCGGCGGGACGACGCCGTGACCGTGGTCGCGCAGCCAGCCGGCGAGCCCGGTCTGGTCGGTGGTTACGATCGTCAGGCCAGCGGCGAGGGCTTCCTTGATCGGCAGACCGATCTGCTCCCGCCAGCGTCCGTCGGCGACCGAGGGAGCGACGAGGACCGCAGACGAGCGGACCACGGCGGCAGCGGCGGCGTGTGGGAGTCGTCCCGTCACTCGCCGCGTCGACGGGGACGAGGCGGCCCACTCGGCTGCCAGTGGCTCGAGCGGCCCTGGCCCGATCAGCACGATCGTCGCGCCGGGAACGGTGCGTTCGACGGCGGGCCAGGCATCCATCAGCTCCCGCACGCCCTTGCGCTGCTCCATCGCCCCGACGAACACGCATGTCAGCGGGGTCGGATCGACCGGGGCATCGTCGGGGCGGGGCAGTTCGAGTGTCGACGACTGTTCGATCGCCGCGGTGAACGGGAGGGACGCGTAGGTGGCACGTGCGTCGTCGCTCGCGAACGCGATGCGGTCGATGGTCAATCGAGCAACGGCGCCGACGAGCAGACCCACGAACCGGACGACGACGCCCGGCACCCGGCGACGCCCGCCCACGAGGGTCGCGAGGTCGTTGTTCTCCATCGCGTAGGTGACCACCCGGTGCCGACGACGCCGGATCACCCCCGCAGCGCGGAACCCGGCCGCGAGCAGCACGTGCTTCGGCCAGAACCGCATCCACAGCGGTTCCGGGACCTCGAGCGTGGTGGCCGTGGTGGTCAGGAACCGACGGAGCGCTCCCGTCGAGGTCACTCGCTGGATGCCCGGAGCGAGGTCCGTCCCGGCGAGGTCGTAGTTCACGTCGAGGTAGAGGAGCTCTGCGGGTGTGCCGCGCAGGTGGCGCTCGATGTGGGCGGCCCGCAACTCGGGGACGATCCGCATGCTCCCCACCGATGCGCTCACGCCGCCACCGCCTGGCGGGTCGCGACGCCGGCCTGCTCGGCGAGGGCGTGCTCGTACGCGCCGCAGACGCCCGACCACGTGTACGCCGAGCGGGCCCGGTCACGCACGCTGCCCCGGAGCAGCTCCTGCTCGACGGGGGTGGCGAGCAGGTCGAGGACGGCATCGGCGATCGCGCCGGGGTCGGGCTGGACGAACCGGACGCCGGTGCCGGCGAGGACCTCGCGGTTGTACACGGTGTCGCGGGCCACGGTGGGCGCCCCGCAGTGCATCGCCTGCACGAGGGCCGGGTTCGTCCCGCCGACGCTGTGCCCGTGGAAGTACGCACCGGCGTGCTGCCACAGCGCGAAGAGCCGGTCGTCGTCGGACACGTGGCCGAGCCAGGACACGCCCGGGTTCCGGTCGGCGAGGTCCTGCGCGGCGGCGTCGAGCTCCCCGCCGTAGCCCGTCGACCCGACGATGACGACCGGGTGGCGCTCGGCGATGCGCTCCGCGGCGACGAGGAACTCGGCCACCGTGTTCTCCGGCACGAACCGCGCCACCACGAGGGCGAAGGGTCGCCCGGCGAGGTGCGTGTCGTCGGGGTGCAGCGGCAGGACGTCGGACTCCGTGCCGCCGTAGGGGATCATCACGCCGGAGCGGCCGAACTCGCGACGCCAGTAGTCGCCGATGGCATCGGCGTCGAAGACGAGCCGATCGGCGAACCGTGCGGTGGCCCGGGCGCCGGTCTTGAACACCGCCTTGGCGAGCCGCCCCCACTTCGCGCGCTCCCACTCGATCCCGTCGACGTTGACCACGGTGGGGATGCCGGCGAGCCGCAGGAGCGGGAGCCAGTACCCGTTCGCGCAGTTCATCACGAGCGCGACGTCCGGCCGTCGTCGGATCGTGTCGAGGACGGCGGTCAGGCCGTACGTGAGGGTCGAGAGCGACCGCGACTCGAGGCCACGGGTCGTGCGCCGGGTCACCCGGTGGTCGAGCGACGGATCGTCCACCCGTTCCTGTCCGGGACGGCCGTAGACCGTGACGTCCCAGCCGGCGTCGGCCAGGTGCGGTGCGATGTGCCGCACGGCCGTCTCGAACCCGCCGTAGTAGGACGGGTACCCGCGCGTCCCGATGATCGCCACACGCTTGGACATACCCGCTCCCTCGTTCACCTGATGACTGCAATGATATTCTACATTGCAGTTCCAGGTGACGGAAGAGCGGGTTACTCGGCGGCGGCGTCCCGGGTCGTGGTCGCGATCCGGTAGATCGACGTCGTCGCGGCGAGGAACAGCGTCGTGCCGTCGTCACCGCCGAAGCACAGGTTCGCGGTGACCTCGGGAACCGCGATCTCGCCGAGCCGGGTGCCGTCCGGGTCGAACACGACCACGCCCCGGTGCGACGAGGACCACACGTTGCCGTGCACGTCGACGCGGATGCCGTCCGGGGCGCCCTCGCCGGGCTCCAACCGCGCGAACACCCGACCGTTCTTGAGCAGGTCACCCCGGTCGCCCCGCCGGTCGTACGCCCGGATGACCGGGTCGTCGCCGGACGAGCTCGCGACGTAGAGCACCTGCTCGGTCGGGTCGAACGCCAACCCGTTCGGTTCGTCGAGGTCGGTGGCGACCGGCCGCAGGTCCGCACCGTCCGGGCCGCAGCGGAACACCCAGTGGTCGCCGTACTCCCGCTCGCCCGGGTGCCCCTCGCGCGGCTGGGTGATGCCGTACGCCGGGTCGGTGAACCACACGCTGCCGTCCCGCGCGACGACGACGTCGTTCGGGGAGTTCAACCGGACGCCGTCCCACGCGTCCACGATCGGCGTGACGACCCCGTCCCGGTCGCGCTCGACCCGTCGGTACCCGTGCGAGCACTGCACGACGCTGCCGTCGCGGTCGAGGGTGCGGCCGTTCGTGAACTCGACCCCCTCGGCGTACACCGACGTCTCGCCGGAGTCGGCGTGCCACTGCAGGATGCGGTCGCCCGGGATGTCCGACCACCGCAGGGTCCGGCTCGCGGGGATCCAACAGGGCCCCTCGGCCCAGGTACTGCCCGTCGCGATGCGCTCGACGGCGCCGGGGTCGGGGACGAGATCGGTGAACGACATGTGCTCTCCTTCGAACACCTCGACCCTATTCGCCCGTGCGGTCGATGATCTCGGTCATCGCCCCGGCGGCTCCGTCCGCGTCTCCGTCGGCCACCGCGCGGGCGAGTCGGACGTGCAGGCCGACGTCGTGGAGCCCCGGGCGGATCCCGGCCCGGTCGTCGAGTGCGCGCGCGACCACGCGGTGCAGCCGTCCGTACATCGCGTTCCCGGACAGCTCCAGCACCAGTCGGTGGACCTCGCGGTCTGCCTGGAGGAACGTGGCCGCGTCGTCCGGACCCGTGGCGGCGGCGAGGCGGTCGGCGGCGGCGAGCAGCGCCTCCAGGTCGGCACGGTGCGACGCGTCGGACGCGCGCCCGGCGGCTGCCGCAGCGGCCACCGGCTCGACCGCGCGGCGCAGCGCGCGCAACTCCCCGAGGACGACCCCACGCTCCGGACCGGCGAGCCGCCAGCCGATGACGCGCGGGTCGAGGACGTCCCACTCCGACGCGGGCAGGACCCGGAGCCCGACGCGACGACCGGCGCTGAGGAGGCCGAGGCCGACGAGGACGCGGACGGCCTCGCGGACGATGCTGCGGCTCGAGCCCGTGCGGGTGACGAACCCGTCGATGCTGTCGCGGTGCCCGGTCGGCAGCGATCCGTCGACGACTGCGGCGCCGAGCCCGTCGAGCACCCGGTCGAAGATCACCGCTGGGAGACCGGGCTGACCACGAGCTCGTCGACGCGCATGTGCGACGGGGCCTCGAGCACGAACGAGACCGAGCGGGCGATGTCCTCCGGCTGGAGCATGACCGCGCGTGCGGCCGCGTCCGGCACCGAGGGGCGCTGGTCGAGGAAGTCGGTGGCGACGTCGCCGGGGCACAGGTGGGTCGCTCGGACGCCGTGCCCTGCCTCCTGCTGGTTGAGCGTCCGGACGACGGAGCCGAGCGCGGTCTTCGACGCCGAGTAGGCGACCCCGGCCCCGGGTTGGAACGACCAGCCCGCGTACGACGACACGACGACGACGATCCCGCCGGACTCGCGCAGCGCGGGCAGCGCCGCGTCGACGACCGTGACGACGGCGGTGAGGTTGGTGTCGACGATGGCGCGGAAGTCCGGCAGCGACTGGTCGTCCCACCGACGCGCCGGCCTGTTGAGCCCGGCGGCGAGGACGAGTCCGTCGAGCCGCCCGTACTGGGCGAGCAGGGTGTCGCGGGCCGCGGCGACGGCCTCCGGGTCGTTCGCGTCGAGGGGCAGCACGTCCGCCGTCCCGCCCTCGTCGCGGATCTCGGTCGCGACCGCGGCGAGCCGGTCCGCCCGGCGTCCGCTGAGCACCACCGTCCAGCCGTCGCGGGCGGCCGCACGAGCGCTCGCCGCTCCCATGCCGCTGCCGCCGCCGGTGATCCAGAGCACGCGTGCGTCGTTCATGGGGGAATAGTATGCCTATTGCTGCGACCGACCACGGCCGCACCGACGACGGGAGCGACGATGCACCTCGACCTGACCGACCGCGTGGTCGTCGTGACCGGAGCCGCGCGCGGCATCGGTGCCACGATCGCCGCGCGGTTCCACGCTGAGGGGTGCCGGGTCGTCGCGCTCGACCTGGCGTTCGACGAACCCGCTGCCGCGGACGCGCCCGCCGCCGGGGACGGGGCCGCCGCCGGGGACGAGGCCGCCGCCGGCGCCGCGCTGCCGGTCGACCGGGTGCGCTGCAACGTCGCCGACCCCGAGTCCGTCCGCGCCGCCGTGGACGAGGTCGTCGCCCGGCACGGCACGATCGACGTGCTCGTGAACAACGCCGGCATCAACGTCGAGGGAGTGGTCGCCGACCTGCAGTGGGACGACTGGCGCCGATGCATGGACGTGAACCTCGGCGGGACCTTCCTGATGAGCCAGGCCGTGGCACCCGTGATGCAGGCCGCCGGGCGCGGACGGATCATCAACGCGGCGTCGTTCGCGGCGATCGTGCCGAGTGTCGGGAGCGCTGCCTACGCGGCGTCGAAGTCGGCCGTCGTGGCGTTCACCCGCGTGCTCGCGTCGGAGCTCGGCCCGTGGGACATCACCGTCAACGCGTACGCCCCGGGGATGGTGCCGACGGCGATGAACGGCTTCGCGACGATGCCGGCCGAGGCACAGGACCGTCTGCTCGACACCCTGTCGCTCCGTCGGTGGGAGACGGCCGACGACGTGGCCGACCTGCTCGTGTTCGTGGCGAGCGACGCCGCCGGGTACGTCACGGGGACGCTGCTGGACGTGTCCGGCGGCAAGTTGGCGACCCAGATCCCGGCGCGGGCGCACGGGCGCTGAGTCCAGCGTCACCCGGATCGGTCAGCGCAGCATCCGCTCCAGCAACACCCGCAGCTCCCCCCGCTCCCCCACGGACAACCGGGTGGTCAGGGGCAGCAGCGACTCCCGGATCGCCGCCTCGAGCGATCGGGCGACGTCGAGCCCGGCATCGGTGATGACGACGTCCACCGCCCGGGCATCCTCGGCGTTCGGCACCCGCCCGAGCAGCCCCTTGGCCGACGCGCGCGCCACCAGCCCGGTCATCGTCGACTTCTCGAGGCCGAGGTACTGCGCCAGGTCGCCGATCCGCATCCGCCGGTCACGCAGGATCGCGAGGACACGCAGCTGCGTCAGCGACAGCCCGGCATCCGCCGCGATGCCGGTCAGGGCACCCATCGTCCGGAACGCACTCTCGCCGAGGGCGTCGACGAGCCGCTCGTCCTCCGTCATCTCCTGCATACCGTCAGCCTACTTGACTCACTTCGTGTTACGAACTACTTTGTTCGCAACACGAACCTTTCAGGAGGCAGTCATGCACGCAGCCGTCGTCACCGAGTTCGGCCGGACCCCGGTCTGGCAGGAGTTCACCGAACCCGTCCCCACCGCCGACGAGGTCGTCGTCGACGTCGTCGCCGCCGGACTGCACCCACGGGTGCGGTCCCAGGCCGACGGCTCGCACTACACGAGCGAGGGGGCGCTCCCCCTCGTCCCGGGCGTCGACGCGGTCGGGCGGTTCCCGGACGGGACGCTCCGCTACTTCGCCGTCGCGAGCGACACCCGCGGCACGATGGCCGAACGGGTCGCCGTGGACCCGCGGGCGAGCGTCGTCCTGCCCGAGGGTGCCGACCCGGTGGCGGTCGCCGCCGGCGCGAACCCCGTGATGTCCTCGTGGGTCGCGCTCCGACGCCGCATCGACTTCGCGCCCGGCAGCCGTGTCCTCGTACTCGGCGCGACGGGCGCCTCCGGCTCCGCGGCGGTGCAGGTCGCGAAGCACCTCGGCGCCGAGCACGTCGTCGCGAGCGGACGGGACGTGACCCGACTCGGAGCGCTGCCGTCACTCGGCGCGGACGTCGTGGTCCCGCTCGACGACGTCGACGCCGTCGGTGCGGCAGCCGCGGACGTCGACGTCGTGATCGACTACGTGTGGGGCCAGCCCGCCGCGGAGGTCATGCGCGCACTCGTCACGGCGCGACAGGAGCGCGGACGCCGGCTCGACTGGGTGGCGATCGGCTCCACGGCGGGCCAGGAGGCGCGGATCCCCTCCGCAGCGCTCCGTGCGTCCGGCCTGACCATCGTCGGGAGCGGCCAGGGTTCCGTCGGTCGGGCGGCGTTCGTCGCGGAGCTCCCGGGGATCGTGGCGGCGATCGCCGACGGCACGATCCGGGTGGACGCGACGGCGGTGCGCATGGCGGAGGTCGAGGCGGCCTGGGCCGGACAGGTCGGTGGGTCGACGGGCAGAGTGGTGCTGGAAGCCTGATCCTCGATCGGCCTCCCTGTCCGCCCACTCAGGAACTCCACATCCCCTTCTCCGTAGGCTGTGAGGGCCCAGTGAGCCGGACTGCAGCCCGACCCCGAGGAGGTGCCCGATGGTCATCGTCCTCGTCGCGTTCGCGATCGTCGCCCTGATCGTCCCCGCCCTGACCCCCGTCCTCGGCCGCCGCGTCTTCTACGCGGCGGCCCTCGCACCGGCAGCAGCCGCGGTCCTGACCGTCGCGCAGACCGGTCCGGCGTTGCACGGCGCGGTCACGGAGCGGTTCGAGTGGGTGCCGCAGCTCGACCTCGCGATCGCCCTGCGGATGGACGCCCTCTCGTGGGTCCTCGCCCTCGTGGTGAGCGTGGTCGGTGCCCTCGTGCTCGTGTACTGCGCCACGTACTTCGGGCCGGACGAACCCGGACTCGGTCGGTTCGCCGGGGTCCTCACCGCCTTCGCCGGGTCGATGTACGGGCTCGTGGTCGCCGACGACGTCATCGTGCTGTTCGTCCTCTGGGAAGCGACGACGGTCTTCTCCTACCTGCTGATCGGCCACGACTCGGTGAAGCGTGCCAGTCGCGCGGCGGCGATGCAGGCGCTCGTGGTCACCACCGCCGGTGGTCTGGCGATGCTCGCCGGTCTCGTGGTGCTGTCGGTGACCGCCGGGACGACGTCGCTCTCCGGGATCGTCCAGGATCCTCCGTCGGGGACGATCGTCTCGGTGTCCGTCGTGCTCGTCCTGCTCGGCGCGCTGACGAAGTCCGCCATCGTGCCGTTCCACTTCTGGCTCCCCGCCGCGATGGCCGCCCCGACCCCGGTCAGCGCGTACCTGCACGCCGCGGCGATGGTCAAGGCCGGCATCTACCTCGTCGCCCGGCTCGCCCCCGCGTTCGCGCTCCTCGGCGGGTGGCGCGAGACCATCACCGTGCTCGGGGTGCTCGGCATGCTCATCGGTGGGTACCGTGCGCTCCGGCAGACCGACATCAAGCTCCTGCTCGCCTACGGCACGGTCGCCCAGCTCGGCTTCCTCGTGCTCGCGGCCGGGTGGGGCGCGCCCGAGGTCGCCCTCGGCGGGGTGGCGCTGTTGGTGGCCCACGCGGCGTTCAAGTCGACCCTGTTCCTCGTCGTCGGGGCGATCGACCACGTCACGGGCACCCGCGACCTCGCGCGCCTGAGCGGCCTCGGCCGCCGGATGCCCTGGCTGACGGTCGTGGCCGTCCTCGCACTGCTGTCGATGGCGGGCATCCCGCCGACGATCGGCTTCGTCGCGAAGGAGGCCGTGCTCACCGGCTTCATCGACTCGCTGCACGGCCCCGACGCCGGGTGGGCGTGGTTCGCGCTCATCGGCGTGACGATCGGCTCGGTGCTCACCGTGGCCTACTCGCTGCGGTTCCTGTGGGGCGCTTTCGCCCGGAAGCCCGGCGTGCCCGACACCGAAACGCACGGCCTGCACGGCCTCGGCGTCGTGCCGTCGGTCCTCGCGCTCACGGGTCTCGCGCTCGGCCTCGCGACGCCCCTCGTGGCGCACGGCATCGAGCCGGCCGCGCACGCCGCCGCCCTCCCCGGCGAGGTCCCGCACCTCGCGCTCTGGCACGGTCTCGAGCCGGCGCTCGGCCTCTCCGCGGTGACGCTCGTCGGCGGTCTCGCGCTGTTCGCCCTGCGCCGCCCGGTCGAGGCGCTCCAGCACCGCCTCGCGGGTTCCCCCAGCGCGTCGAGCATCTACCGACACCTCATGCGCGGGCTCGACCGGGTGGCCACGGGCCTCACCGCCGGGGTCCAGCGCGGTTCGCTCCCCTACTACCTGACCGTCATCCTGTCGGTGTTCGTCGCCGGGGCGCTCGTCAACCTGGTCATCGGCGGACCGTGGGCGTTCCACGTCCGGTTCGCCGACTCGTGGGGACAGATCCCCGTCGTCCTCGTCATGTCGATCGCCGCGATCGCCGTCCTCACCGCCAAGACCCGGTTCGCCGCGGCGGTGCTGGTCGGCGTGACCGGGTACGGCATGTCCGTCCTGTTCGTGCTGCACGGAGCGGTCGACCTCGCGCTGACCCAGCTCGTGGTCGAGACGGTGACGCTCATCGCGTTCGTGCTCGTGCTGCGCCGGCTCCCCCCGCGGATCGCCACCGCGAACCCGTCCCGCTTCCGGGTCGTGCGGGCGCTCTTCGCGGGCCTCGCCGGGCTGACCCTCGCGATCGTGGTCGTCGTCGCCGCGTCGGCACGGACGGCCGAGCCGCTCTGGCCGGACCTGCCGGCGTTGACGAGCTCGTTCGGGCACGGCCTGAACGTCGTGAACGTGGCCCTCGTCGACCTCCGAGGCTGGGACACCCTCGGCGAGCTGACCGTCGTGGTCGCCGCCGCGACGGGCGTCGCGAGCCTGATCTTCGTGAACTCCCGCGAGGACACGCTCCCCCGCCTCCGCGACCTGCCGGCCCGGCTGACCGCCGACCGCGACGAGCGCACGGACGGCGAGCCCCGCGCCTGGCTGCCGACGAGCGCCGCGATCCCGACCGGCCGTTCGGCGCTGCTCGACGTCGTCGTCCGCCTGCTGTTCCACGGCCTGATCGTCCTGTCGGTCTACCTGCTCTTCGCCGGGCACAACGCGGCGGGCGGCGGGTTCGCCGGTGGTCTCGTCGCGGGCATCGCCCTCGCGGCCCGGTACCTCGCGGGTGGCCCGGCCGAGCTCGGCGCCGCGGCCCCGGTCCGGGCCGGACGCCTGCTCGGGCTCGGCGTCGCCACGGCCGCGATCACCGCCCTCGTGCCGATGTTCTTCGGCAGGGAAGCCCTGTACTCCGAGTTCTTCGAGGCCACCGTCCCGGTGCTCGGCCACGTCGAGTTCGTCACCGCCACGTTCTTCGACATCGGCGTGTACCTCGTGGTCGTCGGCCTCGTGCTCGACGTCCTCCGCAGCCTCGGCGCCGAGGTCGACCGGCAGCGGCTCGAGGACGCCTCGACGCCCGTGCAGGACATGACCGAAGCCCCCACCCCGGAAGGGAGCGCCACGTGACCGTCACCCTCGTGCTCGTCATCGCGATGGCGGTGCTGTTCTCCTGCGGGGTCTACCTGCTCCTCGAACGCTCGCTGACCCGGATGCTGCTCGGCTTCCTCCTGCTCGGCAACGCCCTCAACCTGCTGCTCCTCGTGATGTCCGGTGCTGCCGGCAACCCGCCGATCGGCAAGAGCTCCGAGGGCATCACGGACCCGCTCCCCCAGGCGTTCGCCCTGACCGCGATCGTCATCACCTTCGCCGTGAGCGCGTTCCTGTTGGCCCTCATCCACCGCTCGTGGAAGCTCTCCCGCGCCGACGAGGTCGAGGTCGACGAGGCCGACGTCGCGATCGGTCGGGAACGCGACGAACCCGCGGACGAAGACCCCGAGACCACCACCGACGCAGAACAGGAGGCGACCCGATGACCTGGCTCGTCCCGCTCCTCGTCCTCGTCCCGCTGCTCGGCGCCGCGGTCGCGCTCGGACTCCTCAACCACCAGAAGTTGCAGCGCGCGATCACCGTCGTGGTGCTCGTCGTCGCCCTGGCCGTCGCCGCGACCCTCATGGTGCTCGTCGACCAGCACGGCACGATCGTGGTGCAGGTCGGCGGGTGGGACGCGCCGTACGGCATCTCGCTCGTGGTCGACCGGCTGAGCGCGCTGCTCCTCACCGTGAGCGCGAGCGTGCTCCTCGTCGTCCTGCTCTTCTCGATCGGACAGGGGCTCGCGGCCGACGACGGCGAGGCGCCGGTCACGATCTTCTACCCGACGTACCTCGTGCTCGCCGCCGGCGTGCTCGACTCCTTCATCGCCGGGGACCTCTTCAACCTGTACGTCGCGTTCGAGATGCTGCTGGTGGCGAGCTACGTGCTCATCACCCTCGGTGGCAGCGAGCAGCGCGTTCGGGCGGGCACCACGTACATCGTCACGAGCCTCATCGCGTCGGCGATCTTCCTCGCGGCGATCGGCCTCGTGTACGGCGCGACCGGCACGGTCAACATCGCCCAGATCAGCGAGCGGATGGCTGCCCTGCCCGAGCACGTGCAGCTGCTCCTCCACACGATGCTGCTCATCGGGTTCGGCATCAAGGCCGCCGTGTTCCCGCTGGCGTTCTGGCTGCCGGACTCCTACCCGACCGCGCCGGCACCGGTGACGGCGGTGTTCGCGGGCCTGCTCACGAAGGTCGGCATCTACGCGATCATCCGGCTCGAGACGATCATCTTCCCGAGACCGCAGCTCAACACCGTGCTCCTCATCGTGGCGATCCTGACGATGGTGGTGGGCGTGCTCGGTGCGGTGTCGCAGACCGACGTGAAACGACTGCTGTCCTTCACGCTCATCAGCCACATCGGGTTCATGGTCATGGGTGTCGGCCTCGGTTCGGTCGCCGGGACGGCCGCCGCGGTGTTCTACACGGTCCACCACATCGTCGTGCAGACGACGCTCTTCCTGGTCTCCGGGCTGATGGAACGCGTCGGCGGGACGACCTCGACCCGATCGCTCGGTGGGCTGCTCAAGGCCGCCCCGCTGCTCGCCGCGCTCTACCTCGTGCCGGCGTTCAACCTCGGTGGCATCCCGCCGTTCTCCGGCTTCATCGGCAAGCTCGGCCTCTTCCGTGCCGCGGCGATCGACGGCTCGCCCCTCGCCTACGCGACGATCGCCGCCGGTGTCGTGACGAGCCTCCTGACCCTGTACGCGCTCATGCGCGTCTGGGACGCCGCGTTCTGGCGTCCGAAGCCCGCGGCCGAGGCAGCGGCCCCGCACGCGAGCACCGCAGAGCCGCACGCCCACCTGCGGTCGCCGGAACCGGCGCCGCTGACCGTGTCCGAGGAGACAGGCAAGGCGTTCCACCCAGGAGACTCGGTGACGGTCACCGACGCACCCCACGCGAGTCGCGCCTCCAGTCCGGAGACCGCACCGACGGCCACGCAGGACGGCGTCGGCGAAGCCCCCACGCGCGTGAAGCTGCCGCGCATGCTCGTCGGCGTGACGACCGTGGCCGTCCTCGGGTCGGTCGCCCTGACCGTCGTGGCCGGCCCGCTGTACGGCTACGCGACCCGCGCGGCGGAGTCGCTCGAGTCCCCGGACCGCTACGTGCAGGCCGTGCTCGGGGGGACGCGATGACCGCGGACAGCACCCGTCGGATCACGAACGCGCGGCGCATCGCCGTCGCGTGGCGCTACGACGTCCCGCTCGTCGCCGGGCTGACCGTGCTCTGGGCGCTGCTCTGGGGTTCGTGGACGCCGCTGACCCTGCTGTGCGGGATCGTCGTCGCGCTGCTCGTGACGCAGTTGCTCCCGCTGCCGCCGGTGCCGCTGTCCGCCCGGTTCTCGATCCCGCACGCCGCGTGGTTCCTGGTGGTGTGGTCCGGGCTGGTCGTGCTCGCCTCGTTCCGGGTCGCCTGGGTCGCGCTCCGCCCACGCGGGGTCCGGCGGAGTTCGATCACGCTCGTCCAGCTCCACACCACCTCCGAGATGACGTTCACCCTGGCGACGCTCGCGATCTCCCTCGTGCCGGGGTCCTACGTCGCCGACGTCGACCTGCGACGCCGCCGGCTGCTCCTGCACGTCCTCGACACCGAGCGGGTCGAACAGGTCGACGCGGCCCGCCGTGAGGCCCTCGGCATCGAGACGCTCGTCATCCGGGCGCTCGGGTCGAAGCAGGACCTCTCCGAACTGTCCGAACCCCTGCCGGAGGTCACGCGATGAGCGCCGCAGTCGTCGTCATGGGCATCGCGATCGCCCTGGTGCTCGCGCTGCTCGGGGCCACCCTCGTGCTCGCCGTCCTCCGCATCGTGCGGGGCCCGACCATCCTCGACCGGATGATCGGCTCGGACATGGTGCTGACGACCGCGCTCGTGGTGATCGGTGCCGCGATGGTGATCCGGCGGGACCTGACCGCCGTGCCCGTCCTCGTGGTGATCGCCGCGACGAGCGTCTTCGCCACGATCGCCGTCGCCCGTGCGGTCACCCCGTCCTCCGATCCGTCCGACGAGGGGCTGACCGTGACCACGCCCGAGCACGCCGACGACCAGGAGCGTCCCCAGTGATCGACATCATCCAGGGGTTCATCGACGGCGCCGGGGTCCGCGCGTGGATCGCCGTCGGGCTGCTGCTCGTCGGGGCGGTGCTGTCGCTCGGCGCCGGCGTCGGGATCGTCCGGTTCCCCGACCCGCTCGTCCGGCTGCACGCGATGGCGAAGCCGCAGGTGCTCGGGCTGGCGTTCGCCCTCGCCGCGATCGTCGTCGCCGTGTGGACGTGGACGGCGCTGTGGGTCGTCCTGCCGATCATGGTGTTCCAGCTGTTCCTCGTGCCGGTGTCGACGCACATGATCGCCCGCGCGGGGCTGCGGGCGGACGACTACCGCCACGAGGACCTGCTGGTCGACGACACGGAGTCGTGACCACCGCGCTCGCCCGTCGTCGGTACGCCTGACGAGCGTGAGCCGTTCAGACCGCGCATGTGACATTTGAGTCTCCACCTCACAGAGATCGGAGACCACCATGCGGATCCCGTCCGTCATCCTGGCGACCTGCGTCGCCTCCGCCATCAGCGTCGGAGCCGGCGCGCTCGTCGCACCCGCCGCGTTCGCCGCGTCGACCGCAGCACCCGCCGCGGCGGTCCAGCCCGCCGCAGCGCAGCTCGTCGTGACCAGCCCCGGCGAGTACCTTCCTGGCGGCGACGTGCTGATCGCGGGCACCGCAGAGGCCGGCAGCGACATCACCTTCTCGTCGACCGGCGACTTCCTGCTCGGCGAGACCACCGCCGACGACCGCGGCGACTGGCAGTGGACGTTCGACGCGAGCGACATCGGCGGCGACTACACGCTCCGGATCAGCGACGGCCGCACCTCGGTCGACCACACCCTGCGTGACGTCAGCCCACCCACGGCCGGCCTCGTCGTCACCAGTGGTGACACGTACGACCCCGGACCCGACACGGTCGTCGCCGGCACCGCGGAACCGGGCAGGCGGATCGTCATCGAGTCGGCGTACGGCTGGCGGCTCGGCCAGACCGAGGCCGACGACCAGGGCGACTGGCGCTGGGAGTTCGACACGTCCGAGTACAGCGGCGACATCGCCCTGCGGATCCGCGACGGGTGGAACACCGTCGAGCACACCCTCCGCGACGTCAGCGTGCCCGTCCCCGTCTCGCAGATCACCGTCACGAGCGCGGACACCTACCGCCCCGGTGACGAGCACGTGCTCGCCTCCGGGCATGCCGAACCCGGCCGGACCCTCGAGATCTCGACGGTCGGGGACTTCCTCCTCGACCGCGTCGTGGCCGACGACGAGGGAGCGTGGAGCTGGGTGTTCGACGCCAGCGACATCGGCGGCGACTACACGCTCCGCATCGCCGACGGCTTCTCGAGCGTGGACCACACCCTGCGCGACGTGAGCTGAGTCCGCACGCGCGCTGACGCGCGGACCACGGGCCTGGAGGCGCGGTGCGGGCCCGCGCCGTCCCTCCAGGCCGTCAGGCGGTCACGCGCGTGCGCGACGCGACGGCACGAGGTTCGCCACCGCGGCGAGCACGACGACCGCCGCGGACGCGGCCGGCAGCAGCATCGCGGCGTCGGCCCCGTGCTGCTGGGCGACGTCGCCCGTGATCGCCGACGCGATGGACTGCCCCACGATCACGGCGGAACCGAGGATCGTCATGGTGGTGGCCGAGCGCCCGACGGGCGAGCGGTCGGAACCGAGGCTGTACTGCGCGACCAGGGTCGGACCGATCCCGATCCCCATCACCGCGAGCACGACCCCCACGGCGACGACGGAACCGGCCTGCGAGAACCAGACGGCACCGCCGAGCAGCACGACGCCGAACACGAGCCACCGCCACCCGAGGGCGAACCCGCGCGGGAACGCGGCCGAGCCGAGGGCGAGCCCCGCGGAGCCGATGCCCATCAGGCCGTAGAGCAGCCCCGCCTGCGAGGGCTCGCCGTGGGTCTCCATGAAGGCGGTCAGCGCGGTGAGCGTCGAGCCGAAGAACAGGCCGACGCCGAGGATCCCGAGGACCACCACGACGAGCCGCGGCCGCAGGAGCTGACGGGCCGGTGCCTGCTCGAGCTCCTCGTGGCGGCCGACGACGAGCTTGCCGGTCGGGTGCAGCGCGAACGCCGTGACGAAGACGAACGTCAGCGCGGAGGCACCGGCGACGGCGACCCACGGGGCGATCGCACTCGCGAGGATCCCGACGAGGAACGGGCCGATGATGAACACCGTCTCGTCGGCCGCGGACTCGTAGGCCATCGTGCCGCTGAGGACCTTGCCGCGACGTGCCGGGGCCATCCGCTGCCCGATGATCGCGACGAGTCGGGTCCGGGACATCGGGGCGACCTGGGGCGCCGAGGCCCCGATGCAGAACGCGAGTGCGAGCACGGCGACGTCCGGCGCGGTGCCGTCCACCACGAACGGGAACACCCCGAGCAGCACGGCGTTCACCAGGCCGACGGGGACGAGCACGTTCCGCTGGCCGAAGCGGTCCGCGGCGGCACCGACCAGCGGGCCGAAGACCGCGGCGCCGATGCCCACCGACGCGGAGTTGACGCCGCCGAGCGCCACGGAGTCGCGCGCGGAGACGACGAGCGTCAGCACGCCGACGACCATCATCGCGAAGGGGAGCCGGGCGACGAACGCGACGGGGAAGTACCAGCGTCCGGCGTGGGCGACGAGCGAGCGGTCGTCGGTGGTGGCGGGCGCGGTGGAACTGGTGTGGAGCATGGAGGTGTGCCTTCTCGGCCCGGCCGGGGATCTCCTGGGGCGGACCCATCGGGTGCCGCCGTTGTCCGTCGGGGTGCCGACGGCCGGTAGATACACACTGCGTGTTGGTGGAGCGGCCCCAGGGTACCAGCGGTAACGGTTCGTCACCCGGGGCCCGGTGTCACGGGCGTCCTCCTATCGTGGCCGCCATGGAACAGCGACGCATGGGGCGGACGGGGGCTCCCGTCAGCGCGCTGACCCTGGGGAGCCGTGCCGTGTCGACGGTCGCCGAGCGGGACGTGGACGACGCCGTCCGACTCGTCCACGAGGCGCTCGGGCGCGGGGTCACCGCGGTGGACGTGTCCGATGCGGAGGGGGCGGGCCTCGCCGAGACCGTCCTCGGTGCTGCACTGGGCGACCGCCGCGACGACGTGTTCCTGGCGGTGCGGTTCGGGGACCCGGTCGACCGGGACCCGTCGCGCCACGGCAACGGACGGCGGTGGATGTTCCGCGCGGTCGAACGGAGTCTCGAACGGCTCGGCACCGACGTCATCGACCTCTACCAGCCGGCACACCCGGACCCGGCGACCTCGCTCGACGAGACCCTCGACGCGCTCGCCGACCTCGTCACGCAGGGCAAGATCCGCGCCTTCGGGATCCCGGGCTTCCCGGCCGAGGAGCTCGTCGAGGCGCAGTGGCTCCGGTCGGGCGGGAAGAGTGCCAGCGCGACGCACGCCCCGTACTCGATCCTCACCCGGACGGCGGAGCGGACGACCTTCCCGGTCGCCCGACGGTTCGGGCTCGGTGTGCTCGCGGCCGCGCCCCTCGCGGGTGGCTGGCTCGCGGGCGCGTACCGGAACGGCACCGTGCAGCCCCGGTCGCCGCGGGTGGTGGAGCAGCCGCACGCGTACGACATCGGCGCCCCGGCGAACCGTCGGAAGCTCGACGTCGCCGACCGCCTGGGGCACCTCGCGGACGAGTCCGGGCTCACCCTGCTCGAGCTCGCGGTGGGGTTCGCGCTGACCCACCCGGACGTGTCGAGCGTGGTGATCGGTCCGCGGACGGTCTCGCACGTGGACGCGTACGCGCAGGCGGCCGAGGTGGTGCTCGACGACGAGGTGCTCGACGCGATCGACCGGATCGTGCCGCCGGGGACGCACGTGCTGGAACGCGACACGGGGGTGGAGCTGCCGGGACTCAGCCGGGAGCGGCTCCGCGGACGCGTCCTCGCCCACTGACACGAGGACCCCGTCAGCGGGAGGCGATCAGCGGTACGCGACCGTGCTGACCGCGGCGTGCGCGACCATGACCGGCAGCGCCAGTGCGTGCGGGAGCCGAGCGGCGGCGCGCTCGAGCCGGCCGAGCACGCCGTCGAGGGCGAGCGGGTGGCGGGTGGCGCCGGTGGCGCCGGTGGCGCCGGTCGCGTCGGTCGCGTCGGCGGTGCCGGTGGCGCGTGCGGGAGCGACCGGACGGGCGGTCGTGGTGCGGGCGGTGCGGGGCTGAAGGATCGTGGTCATGGTCGGACCTCCGGGTCGGGAGCCGCCCCTCGCGGCTCGTGGTACACAACATATTGGACATCAGTTCTCATGTCAACTGCTATGTCACGCAGTCTCGACGACTCCCGCGTCGTAGGATCTCGACCATGGTGGAGATGCCGCGTCCGAGCCCGACCGACCTCCTCACGATCGGCGAGGTCGTCGCCCGGACCGGGGTCGCGGCGTCGGCCCTGCACTTCTACGAGCGCAAGGGCCTCATCCACCCCGAGCGCACCGCCGGCGGCACCCGCCTCTACCCACGACACGTCGAGCGGCGCATCGCGATCATCCAAGTCGCCAAGCGCCTCGGGATCCCGCTGAGCGAGGTCGCCGAACAGTTCGAGACGCTGCCCTCCGACCGCATGCCCTCACTGCGGGACTGGAACCGCCTGAACGAGCGGTGGCGGGCACGACTCCGCGCCCGACAGCTCGAACTCGAGCGCCTGCAGGAGGAGATGACGCAGTGCATCGGCTGCGGCTGCGTGTCGCTGAACGCCTGCCTCGTGATGAACCCGGGCGACGAGCTCGGTGCCGAGGGGCACGGAGCCCGGCGGTTGCTGCCGATCGCGGACGAGGTGCCGGACCGGACCGTCTGACGGCCAGGAGGGACGGTGCGGGCCCGACCCGCGCCTCCAGGCCGTCGACCGGTCGCGTCGCGGTCAGCGCGTCGCGTCGCGCAGGTGGTCGTCGATGCGCGTGAGCGTCGCGAACGTCGTCGCCACACCCTCGTCGTCGCCCCCGAGCGCCTGCCGGAGCATGCCGGCCCAGTGCGCGTGCAGCCGCTCGATGCTGCCCGCGGCGAGCTCGGTCGAGTACAGCTGCACGGTCCGGGCGTCGTCCGGGTCGGGCCGACGCTCGACCATCCCCTTCGCGACGAGCGACCCGACCGCGACGCTGAGGTTGCTGCGCTTGAGGGCCGTCGCCTCGGCCACCGCGCTCGGCGTCGACCCGGGGTTGCGGTCGACCCAGCGCATCACGAGGGCCTCGGTGCCGGTGAGCGGCACGATGTCGAGCGACCTCGCACCGTGTGGGTCGATCTCGCGCGAGATCCGGAGCACGACGTCGGCGAGTTCGGCGAGGAGGTCGTCGGACGGCGCGGATCCCATGCCGTCACCCTACCGACGTCGCGCATCAGTTATGCTTTCATAATCATGACCACGGACACCGGCTCCATCCGCGCGCACACCGCGACACCCACGACCCGACAGCAGGGCATCACCACCGGCCTGCTGCTCGTGCTCGGCCTGCTGAGCGCCGTCGCGCCCTTCGCGACCGACCTCTACCTGCCGGCCTTCCCGCAGATGACCACCGAACTGCAGGCGTCGGCGACGACCGTGCAGCTCACCCTCACCGCGTTCCTCGTCGGCGTGACCGCCGGACAGCTCGTCTTCGGGCCGCTGTCCGACCGGTTCGGCCGGGTGCCGCCGCTCCTCGCCGGTGCCGCACTGTGCGTGCTCGCGAGCGCCGCGGCCGTGCTCGCGCCGAACGTCGGTGTGCTCGTCGTCGCCCGCCTGCTGCAGGGCCTCGGCGGCGCGGCCGGCATGGTGATCGGTCGCGCGGTGATCTCCGACCTCGCGACGGGCAAGCCGGCGGCGCGGGCGTTCTCGCTCATGATGATCGTCGGCGGGGTCGCCCCGGTGGTCGCGCCGCTGCTCGGAGGGCTCCTGACGGGGCCGATCGGCTGGCGCGGGCTCCTCACCATCGTGCTCGGCCTGTCGGTCCTCATGCTCGTGGCGGTGCTCGCCGTGGTCCGCGAGACGCACCTGCGTTCGCGCCGCGATGCCCTGCGTGCCGAGCGACGGGCGTCCGGCACGACGGGCTCGCCGCTGCGGGCACTCAGCTCCCGGACGTTCGTCGGGTACACCGCGGTGTTCGGCTTCGCGTTCGCCGTGATGATGGCGTACATCTCCGCGTCACCGTTCCTGTACCAGGACATGCTCGGGCTCGGCACGGTGGGCTACGGTCTCGCGTTCGGCTGCAACGCCCTCGCACTGATGGGCGTGAGCATCCTCTCGGCGAAGCTCACGGCGACGCGCTCGGTCACCGGGGTGCTCGCGCTCGGCATCGTCCTCGTGCTGGCCTCGACCGTCGCGTTCGCGCTGCTCGTCGTCACGTCGGCACCGGTGTTCTGGCTCGCCGTCCCGCTGTTCACCGCCGTGGGGTCGCTCGGCCTCGTGCTCGGCAACGCGACCGCACTCGCACTCGGGGCGGTGCCGCAGGCTGCCGGGAGCGCCTCGGCGGTGCTGGGTGCCCTGCAGTTCGGGCTCGCGGCGCTCGTGTCGCCGCTCGTGAGCATCGGCGGCGAGGGGACGGCGGCGCCGCTCGCGGTCGTGATGCTCGCGGCCGCGGTGGTCGCCGTGGTGGCGCTGCTGGCCGCGCGCGGTCGGCGGGGGTAGAGCGCGGTCGGCGCGGGTAGCGCGGGGTTTCGCGCTCAGCGACAGTTCACTCGGCGGCGAGCCCGTGAGGTGTCGCTCAGCGCGTGACCTCGCGCTGCGCCGCAGGGCCCCGGGGTCGCAGGAACGGGATCTTCGGCATGAGCCAGTCGACCCACACCACCCGCACGCCCGGCGCGACGGCGAGCGCCCACAGGATCGAGGCGGCGGCGTCCGTCGGGTAGTGCACGGCGTCGATCGACACCGCGAAGAACACGACGACGATCGCCACGACCCCGAGCCCCAGCGCCAGGCGGTGCCACCGGGTGTCGCGGAGCAGCCAGATGAGCGCGATCACGAACGCGGTGATGTAGACCGTGTGCCCGCTCGGGTAGCCGGGGTCCGGCTGCACCGGGAACGGGTGCGGCAGCACGGCGACGTCCGGACGGGCCCGGTGCACGATCTCCTTGACGACGGCGGACGGCACCCACGTGATCGCGATCGTGCCCCCGAACGCCAGCGCCGGGCGGAGGTCGCGGGTCCGCCACCAGATCACCGCGACGACCACGACCGTGATCCCGATCGCCGGTGCGGGACTGATGACGTGGTAGACCGCCGTCGTGAACGCCCCGAGGGCGCCGGTGTGCAGCCCGTTGAGGGCCTTCGAGAGCCCGAGGTCGACCGTGCCGAGGGTGAACCCGACGATCGTGATGAGGACGACGGCGACGACGGCGATCGCCACCGACGCCAGCGGGTAGCGGCTCCGGTCGAGGATCCCGTACTCGTCGGACGCTCGTCGGCGGGGGCGGAGATCGTGGTCGGACATCCGCCCATCGTCGCAGGTGCGGCGTCCGGACGGCCCCGAGTTCGGTGTCGGACGATCAGAGGTCGCTCAGTGAACGGCGGGGGTCAGCCGCCAGGACTAGACACGAAGGCATGACAACCGTTGCCGAGAACATCGTCGCCACCCTCCGTCAGAACGACGTCGAACGGGTCTACGGTCTCCCCGGGGACTCCCTCAACGGCTTCACCGACGCGCTGCGCAAGGACGGCACGATCCGGTGGGAGCACGTCCGCCACGAGGAGGCGGCCGCGTTCGCCGCCTCCGCCGAGGCCGAGCTGACCGGGAACCTCGCCGTGTGTGCGGGCAGCTGCGGTCCCGGCAACCTGCACCTGATCAACGGCCTCTACGACGCGAACCGCTCCCGCGTGCCGGTCCTCGCGATCGCTGCGCACATCCCCACGGCGGAGATCGGTTCCGGCTACTTCCAGGAGACCCATCCGCAGGAGCTCTTCCGCGAGTGCTCGGTCTACGTCGAGTACGTCGCCGACCCGTCCCAGATGCCGCGCCTGCTCGAGATCGCGATGCGCGCCGCGGTCGAGAAGCGCGGCGTCGCCGTGCTCGTCATCCCGGGCGACGTGCTCCTCGCCGAGGCCGTCGCGCCCCGCGTCACGACCATCGAGCGCGCCGAGCCGCGGATCATCCCCGCACAGGCCGAGCTGGAGCGCACCGCGCAGCTGCTCAACGGCGCCGACAAGGTCACCATCCTCGCCGGCGCCGGCGTCGCGGGCGCCCACGACGAGGTCATCGCCCTCGCCGAACGCCTGCAGGCCCCGATCGTGCACGCCCTGCGCGGCAAGGAGCACATCGAGTGGGACAACCCCTACGACGTCGGCATGACCGGGCTCCTCGGCTTCGCCTCCGGGTACCGCGCGATGGAGGACGCCGACGTGGTCCTCATGCTCGGCACCGACTTCCCGTACCAGCAGTTCTTCCCCGCGAAGGCGAAGCACGTGCAGGTCGACATCCGCGGCGAACAGCTCGGCAAGCGGCACCCGGTCGACATCGGCCTGGTCGGCACCGTCAAGGACACGGCGCTCGCCCTCATCCCGCTGCTCACCGGGTCGCACCCCACGAAGCACCTCGAGGACGCGCGCAAGCACTACGCGAAGACCCGCGCGAAGCTCGACGACCTTGCCGTGCCGGCCGGCAAGCACAAGCCGCTGCACCCGCAGTACGTCGCACGTGCGCTCGACCGGCTCGCCGACCAGGACGCCGTGTTCATCCCCGACGTCGGCTCCCCCGTCGTGTGGGCGTCGCGGTACCTCACCATGAACGGCGACCGGCGGCTGATCGGGTCGTTCGTGCACGGCACGATGGCGAACGCGGTGCCGCAGGCGATCGGTGCGCAGGCGGCGTTCCCCGACCGGCAGGTCATCGCCATGGCGGGCGACGGCGGCCTCGCGATGCTGCTCGGCGAGCTCATCACGATCGTGCAGAACAAGCTGCCCGTGAAGATCGTCGTGTTCGACAACTCGTCGCTGAACTTCGTCGAGCTCGAGATGAAGGCGGCCGGGTTCGTCACCTACGGCACCGAGCTGCAGAACCCCGACTTCGCGAAGGTCGCCGAGGCGATCGGCATCGCGGGCTTCCGCGTCGACGAGTCCGACCAGCTCGAGGACGCGCTCGCCGCCGCCCTCGCACACGACGGCCCCGCGCTCGTGTCGGTCAAGGCCGACCGTCAGGAGCTCTCGATGCCGCCGGCGGTGACACTCGAGCAGGCGAAGGGCTTCACGCTCTACGCGATCCGCACCGTGCTGTCCGGCCGCGGCGACGAGTTGCTCGACCTCGCGTCGACGAACTTCCGCCAGTTCATCTGACCGACGACGAGGGCGGCGCGGGTCAGGACTCCGCGCCGCCCTCGGCGACGATGTCCGGCGCCGGGTCGAGCGAGGCGCGGACCACGGCGTCGAGCGCGGTGACGATCCGGTCGAGGTCGAGCGAGGGGCCGTCCCCGGCGATGTCCGGGGTGGCCGGGACGTGCACGAAGCCGGCTCGGAAGCCCTCGCGGTCGGCGAACGACATGAGCTCGTAGAACACCTGGTTGCAGGTGAACGTCCCCGCCGTGTTGGACACCGCAGCGGGGACCCCGGCCACCCGGACGTCCCGGACGATCCGCTTGATCGGCAGTCCGCTGAACGCTGCCGGGGCGCCGAACGGGTCGATCGGCTCGTCCACCGGCTGCGCGCCCGCGTTGTCCGGGATCCGGGCGTCCATGACGTTGATCGCGACGCGCTCCGGTGTCACCGCGGCCCGTCCGGCAGCGAGCCCGGTCGCGATGACGACGGCGGGACGGTGCTTCGCGATCGCCGCCGCGAGCCGCGACCGCTCCTCAGCGAAGACCACCGGCAGCTGCTCGACGACGAGCGTCGCCGGGCCGTCCCACGCGGCCGCGAGCCGCTGCGCGGCTTCCCACGAGGGGTTCACGGCGTCGCCGCCGAACGGTTCGAAGGCGGTCAGCAGGACGGTCGGTTCGGTCGCGTCAGCCACGTCCTCATCGTAGGGACCTGCGGGCCGGGAGGCGCGGTGCGGGCCCGACCCGCGCCTCCCGTTCGTCGGATGGTCACCATCCGAGCGGCGCACCGTCCTCCAGGAAGACACCCGTCGGACCGTCGGGGCCCGCGGCGGCCGCCGCGGCGACCGTCGCCGCACTGACCTCGACCGGACGGCCGTGCGGGTTCGGAACACCCCCGAACTCGGTCGCGGTGTACCCGGGCTCGACCGCGACGAAGTGGACCTCCGGAACGGCACGGGCGTACTGCACGGTGAGCATCGACACCGCCGCCTTGCTCGCGCCGTAGACGATCGCCTGGTACTGCGACGCCGGCTTCTCCGGGTCGTGGTTGGCCGCGAACGAACCGAGCGCGCTCGAGATGTTCACGACGATCGGGGCGGCCGAGGACCGCAGCAGCGGCAGCGCGGCCTCAGTCGTGCGGACGACGCTCACGGCGTTCGTGTCGAACACCTCGAGTGCCTCCGGTCCGTCCAGCCCGAGCTTGCCGATGCCGGCGTTGTTCACCAGCACGTCGAGACCGCCGGCAGCACCGATGGTCGCGAACGCCGAGGCGACCGAGGCGTCGTCCGTGACGTCGAGCTGCACGGCACGGACCGCGTTCGGTCCCGTGCTGATCTCGTGGGCCACCGCGTGGCCGGTGTCGAGGTCGCGGGCGCCGATCCACACGGTGTGGCCGGCGGCGGCGAGCTGGCGGGCGGTCTCCTTGCCGAGGCCGCGAGTGGCCCCGGTGACGAATGTCGTTGTCATGGCCCCAGCGTCGCTCCGGCGAGCGCCCTCGGGGAGCCGTCCCGCTGTCGTAGGACTGCTGGACCCAGGACAGCGGGCGCGACGGGTCGCAGACTGGAGCCGTGGAACACACCGAGTTCGGCCGCACCCTCCGTCGGCTGCGCGACCACGTCGCGCCGGACACGGTCGGTGTCGTCGCGGGGAGCCGTCGGCGCGCGGCCGGACTCCGTCGCGAGGAGCTCGCCGCCCTCGCCGGGATCTCGGCCGACTACCTCACCCGGCTCGAACAGGGGCGGGCGACCTCGCCGTCCGCGCAGGTGGTCGAGGCGCTGGCCCGCTCGCTCCGGGTCGCGGACGCGGAGCGCGAGCTGCTGTTCCGGCTCGCCGGGCACGCCGCCCCCGGCGCCGACGTCGTGCCCTCGCGGATCCCGCCGAGCGTGCAGCGGCTGCTCGACCGGCTGTCGGACACCCCGGTCGCGGTGCTCGACGCCGCCGGCACCATCCTCACCGCGAACGGGCCGTACGACGCGCTGATGGGGCCGGTCGGTGCGCTCCGTGGGCACGAGCGGAACACCACGTGGCGCCACCTCGTCGGTCCGGGCAGCCGGGCGGTGCACTCGGACGCCGAGCAGCGGGCGTTCGAGGCCTCGGTCGTCGCCGAGCTCCGGCTCACGGTCGCCCGGTACCCGCTCGACCGCGGGCTGCGGCAGCTCGTGCGGGACCTCCGTGCCGCGAGCGAGCGGTTCGTCGAGCTGTGGGACACCGGCGACACCGCACCGCCGCAGAGCTCCGGCCGACGGAAGGTCGTGGAGCACCCGGCGGTGGGCCGGATCGCCCTCGACTGCGACACCCTGCGGATCGCGACCGATGACCTGACGGTGCTCGCGTACACCGCGGAGCCGGGGAGCGCCGATGCCGAACGGCTGGCGCTGGCGGTCGTGCTCGGGACGCAGTCGCTCGTCGGGTGACCGATCCGTCCGGGAGTACCGGCGATCGGTAGGGTGGCGCCATGAAGACGACCGTCCTGGCTGCCGTCCGCCTCGCGCTCGCGGCCGCGTCCGTCGCCGGGGTCGTCACCCAGGTCGTGCTGAGCGTGCGGGTGGACTTCAGCCTCGTGAGCGTCTTCAGCTACTTCACGATCCTCGGCAACCTCTACGCCAGCACCGTGTTCGTGATCGGCGCCGTCCGGCTCCTGCGGGGTGTCCCGTCGTCGCGCGGGTGGGAGGTCGCGCGCGGTGCCGCGGTCGTCTACCTGGCGTTCGTCGGCATCGTGTTCAACACGCTGCTGGCCGGTGCCGACCTCGGCGAGCTCCTGCCGTGGGTGAACGTCGTGCACCACATGGTGGTCCCGGCGGCCGTCGTGGTCGACTGGTTCGTGGACCGCCCGCGGCACCGGCAGCCGTTCACCATGGTCTGGGCGGCCGCGATCGTGCCCGCCGTCTACACCGCGTACACGCTGGTGCGCGGCGCGGTCGTCGGGTTCTACCCCTACCCGTTCTTCAACCCGGCCCGTGTCGGCGGGTACGGCGGCGTCGCGCTGTACTGCGCGGCGCTGCTCGTCGGCTTCCTCGTGATCGCCGTGCTCGTGCGCGCATCGGGCAACGCCATGGCCCGGCGGACGGCGGTCGTCGGGTCGCGCTGATCGGCACGCCCGACGACCACCCCGACGTCAGTCCTCGACGTCGAAGACCACGACGCGTTCGCTCGCGCCCTGGATGTACGCGGCGACGGGCTGGTGCTCCTCGTGCGGCAGGTACCCGGCGAGCGCCGCGCGGTCCCGGAACCGGACGACGAGCATCCAGTCGAAACCGCCCTCGAGCCCCTCGGTGCTGATGCTCTCGCCTGACCGCACGGACTCGACGCCGTCGATCCGCGGCAGGTGCTCGCGCACGATGGCATCGGCCTGCGCCGACCGGTCGGCTGCGTCGCCGTCCCAGGCGACGAGGACCACGTGTGTCGTCCCGCTCATCGTGTCCTCCTAGAAGGCCGGGGTGCCGCCGGCGACGGTGATCGTCGACCCGGACTGGTAGCTGGACTCGGGGCTGACGAGGTGCACGTACGCGGCAGCGAGTTCGGCGGGCTGACCGGGGCGGCCGAACGGCGACTGCTCGCCGAAGTGCGCCACGGTCTCGGCGTCGTCGGACCCCGGCTGGAGGGGCGTCCACACCGGTCCCGGAGCGACCGAGTTCACGCGGATGCCCTTCGGCGCGAGCTGCTGGGCGACGGCCTCGGTGAAGAGCTTGATCGCGCCCTTCGACACCGCGTAGTCGATCTTGTCCGGCGACGGCGTGCTCGCCTGGATCGACCCGGTGGTGACGATCGTGGATCCCGGCTCGAGGTGCGGCACGGCGGCCTTGGTCAGCCAGAAGAGCGAGTAAATGTTCGTCTTGAAGGTCGAGTCGAAGTGCTCGGTCGTGAGCGTGAGGATGTCGTCGTTGCTGTCCATCCGCCCGGCGACCATGACGAGGGTGTCGAGGCCACCGAACTCGTCGACGGCCTTCTGGACGAGGTCGGTGCAGTACTGCTCGTCGGAGATGTCGCCGGGGAAGAGCACCGCACGACGCCCTTCGCCCTCGAGCAGGTCGCGCACCTGTTCGGCGTCCTCCTGCTCGTCGGGCAGGTAGGAGAGGACGAGGTCGGTGCCCTCGCGGGAAAGTGCGATGGCGGCGGCGCGGCCGATGCCCGAGTCGGCGCCGGTGACGATGCCCCGGAAGCCCTTCAGGCGACCGAGCCCGACGTAGCTCTCCTCGCCGTGATCGGGCTTCGGGTCCATCTTCCACGCGGCCCCGGGGAGCGACTGCTCCTGCTCCGGGTACGGCGGGGCGGGGTAGAGGGTCTTCGGATCGCGCTTGTCGTACTGGCTCATGCGCTCCACGATGCCCGGCGTCCCCTCCGCGACGGCTCAGGCCCCAGGCACGGCCAGCGCGCGGACGTGTGGGTCGCGAAGTACCTGCAAACCGACCGGGCACATGCTCCGAATGCACTGTGGGCGTCATGAGCGCCCGGGCCGGCGCACCGGCGCTCCGGCCCTCGTTGAGAGAGAGGTCGCATCATGACCAGCAACGCAGCAACGAACCGCATCGGACGTGGCTCCACCTGGACGCAGAAGGGCGCCCTGGTCTTCGGGATCGTCTTCCTCATCGTCGGCATCGCCGGGTTCATCCCCGGCCTCACGATGGACATGGGCACGATGTCGGTGGCCGGCCACGGCTCGATGGCACTCCTGCTCGGCACGTTCCAGGTGTCCGTGCTCCACAACATCGTCCACCTGCTGTTCGGCGTCGTCGGGCTCCTCGCGGCCCGCAGCGCTCGCGGCGCCCGGCTCTACCTGCTCGTCGGCGGGATCGTCTACGCGGTCCTGTTCGTCTACGGCCTGTTCACCGCCGGCATGGCCGACCCGGCGAACTTCGTGCCGCTCAACAGCGCCGACAACGTGCTGCACCTGGTGCTCGCCGTCGCGATGATCGTGCTCGGCCTGCTGCTCCCCCGCGTCGGGGCCCGTCGGGTCTGACCCGACCGTCGGCGGTCCTCCCGCCGACAGCACCCACGACCGGAGCCGGTCTGGGCCACGCGATCAGGTGGTCCAGGCCGGCTCCTCGTCGTTCCGGGAAGCGGTCGCCTCAGCGCGCGGGCGCGCTCCCGAGCACCAGGTCCCGTACCTGCGCAGCGGCACCGAGCGCCACGGCGTCGGACCCCAGCGACGACAGGGCCAGCCGGATCGGCGCCCCGCTCACCGGGGGCTCCAGGGCGATGGCAGCGCTGATGGCCGGCTCGAGCAGGTCCCACGACCGCGCGATCCCCCCGCCGATGACGATGGTCGTCACGTCGAGGATCCCCGCCGTCAGCAGGGCAGCACGCGCCAGCCCCCAGCCGGCGGTCTCGAACACCGCGGCGGCGTCGGGGTCCCCGGCGCGTGCGGCGTCGGCGACCTCGCGGACGGTGACCCGGCGACCGGTCCGTTCGGCGTAGCGGTCGGCGATGCCGCGCGCCCCGGCGATGGTCTCGAGGTGGCCGACCTGCCCGCAGGTGCACACCGCGTCGCCGAAGCCCGGGACGTGGCCGATCTCGCCCGCCGCGCCACGGGGCCCGGCGAACAGCGAGCCGCCGAGCACGAGCGCACCGCCGACCCCGGTCCCGAGCGTCATGCCGAGCACGTCCGGCTCCCCCGCCACGGCACCGGCGGCGACCTCGCCGAGGAGGAACGCGTTCACGTCGTTGTCGAGCGTCGCGGGGACGCCGAGGGCCGACGTGACCGCGTCCGTCACGCCGTAACCAGCCCAGCCGGTGAATGAGTTGCCCGTCACGAGCACCGTCCCCGTGCTCGCGTCGACGACGCCGGCAGCGCCCACCCCGACACCGGTCACGGAGGCGCGGTGCCGGTCGAGCAGGTCCGTCACGGCACCGAGGGCGGCCGTCACGATCGCGGCGCCACCCGCGTGGGCAGGCGTCGGCAGGTCGATGCGGTCGATCACCTCGAGCGCCGGGTTCGCGAGGACCACCTTCGTGTTCGTCCCGCCGACGTCGACGCCGGCGACGACCTCGCTCACGCGGTCACCGCCCCGAGGGTGGCGAGTCGCTCGACCCGGCGTTGCCGCTGCACCACCGGGTCGGGGACGGGCACGGCGGCGAGCAGCCGTCGGGTGTAGTCGGTGGTCGGGTGCATGAGGGTGGCACCCGTCGTGCCCTGCTCCTCGACGACACCCTGGCGCATCACGACGACCCGCTCGGCGAACTGCTGCACGACGGCGAGGTCGTGCGAGACGAACAGGCACGCGAACCCGAGGTCGTCCTGCAGCTCGCGGAGGACCTCGAGCACCGTCTCCTGCACGCTGACGTCGAGCGCACTGGTCGGCTCGTCGGCGACGAGCAACCGCGGCGAGAGCACGAGCGCCCGGGCGAGGGACACGCGCTGCCGCTGCCCGCCCGAGAGCTCCCGGGGTGCACGCGACGCCAGGGTCCGGGGCAGCCGGACGGCGTCGAGGACCTCGTCGATGCGCTTCCGACGGTCGGCGGAGGACATGCCGCGACGGTGCACGGCGAGCGGTTCGGCGATGCACTCGGCGACCGACATCCGGGCGTCGAGCGACGCCACCGGGTCCTGCAGCACGACGCCGATGCCCGACCGGAGCGCTCGGCGGTCGCGACCACGAGCCGTCCGCAGGTCGGAGCCGAACAGGTGCACGCTGCCGGACGTCGGCTTGACGAGGCCGAGCGCGACCCGGGCCGCGGTGGACTTGCCGGAACCGGACTCCCCGACCACGCCGACGGTCTCGCCGGCGTGCACGGCGATGTCGATGCCCTGCAGCGCGTGGACGGCGCGCGCCCCGCGCCCGAACGTCACCGAGACGTCCCGCAGGTCGACCACCGGGGCCGCGCCGCGCCTCCCGTCCGAACCGTCCGCGACGGACGCACCGGACGCGACGGCGACGCCGGACGCACCGGACGCACCGGACGCACCCGACGCGACGGCCGCGCCGGACGTGACGGCCACGCCGGACGCACCGGACGCACCGGCCTCGGCCACGGCCAGCCGCGGCACCGCCGCGAGCAACCGCTTCGTGTACTCGTGCTCCGGCCGGAGCAGGACGTCCTCGACGGAGCCCGTCTCGACGATCGACCCCTGCAGCATGACCGCGACCCGGTCCGCGAAGTCCGCGACGACGCCCATGTTGTGGGTGACGAGCAGGACTCCCGTGCCGGTGTCGGCCGCCAGGCGACGCAGCAGCTCGAGGATCTCCGCCTGCACGGTGACGTCGAGGGCCGTCGTCGGCTCGTCGGCGATGAGGAGCTTCGGCGAGTTCGCGATCGCCATCGCGATGACCACGCGCTGCCGCTGGCCGCCGGACAGCTGGAACGGGAACGCCCTGGCGCGCTGCGCGGGCGAGGGGATGCCGACCCGGTCGAGCAGGTCGACGGCTCGTGCCGCGGCGTCCGCTGCCGAGACGTCGCCGTGGTTCCGGATGACCTCGGCGATCTGCGCCCCGACGCGGGTGAGGGGGTCGAGGGCGGTCGCGGGCTCCTGGAAGACCATCGAGACGGTGCTGCCGCGGAGCGAACGCAGGGCGGGCTCGGCGGCGCCGACGATCTCGTGGCCGTCGACGACCGCGCTGCCGGTGGCGGTGGCGTTGCCGGACAGCAGCCCCATCGCGGCGAGGGCGACGGTGGACTTGCCGGAACCGGACTCCCCGACGAGCGCGAGCGTCTCACCGGGTTCGACGTGCAGGGAGACCCCGTGGACGGCGTCGACCGTGCCGGACTCCGTGCTGAAGGAGACCCCGAGGTCGGTGGTGGTCAGGATGGACATCAACGGCCCCTCACGTCGAAGGCGTCCCGGAGCCCGTCGCCCACGGCGTTGAACGCGCAGACGACCAGGATCACGGCGAGACCCGGTGGCACGATGAGCCACCACCGCCCCGAGTAGGCGGCGGTGAGTCCTGCCGAGAGCATGCCACCCCAGTCCGTCGCGGGTGCCTGCACGCCCAGCCCGAGGTACGAGACGTAGGCGACGAGGAGGATCGCGTCGGCGACCTGGAACGTGGCGGCGACGACGATCGTGGACACCGAGTTCGGCAGCAGGTGGCGGCCGATCGCGCGGGCGTGCGACCCGCCGATGGCGCGGAGGGTCAGCACGTAGTCGCGGTTCTTCAGCGTCAGCGTCTCGGCGCGGATGAGCCGGGAGGGCACGAGCCACGACACGAAGCCGAGGATCACGATGAGTCCCCACACACCGGGCGTCGTGATCGCCGAGATGACGAGCAGGATGAAGAGCGCCGGGATCGCGATGCCGGCGTCGACCACGCGCATCATCACCGCGTCGACCCAGCCGCCCACGTACCCGGCGATCGAGCCCCAGAGGGTGCCGACGACGGTGGCGAGGACGCCGGCGGCGATGCCCACCATCAGCGACACCTTGCCGCCGAACATCAGTCGGCCGAGCACGTCGTGCCCGACGGCGTCGGTGCCGAGCAGGTGCGCGGCGCCGGGGGCGAGGTTCGCCTGGGAGAGCTGGGTGTGCGTCTGGTCGGTCGGGTACAGGAACGGGCCGACAAAGCAGAACAGCACGATGACGACGATGACGACGAGGCCGATCACCGCGAGGGTGTTGTGGCGGAAGCGGCGGACGGCGAGGCGCCAGCCGGTGGCGGCGACGGGCTGCACGAGCGACGCCGCTCCGGGGGCTTCGGGTGCCAGCTGTGCGGTCATGCGCGGCCTGCCTTCACTCGGGGGTCGATCAAGGACTGTGCGACGTCGGCGAGCAGCGTGCCCACCACGGTCGCGATCGAGATGACGAGGACGCACCCGAGCAGTGTCGGGTAGTCCGAGGTCTGCGCGGCGTTCCAGAAGAGGAGCCCCATGCCGGGGTAGTTGAACAGCTGCTCCGTGACGAGCGCCCCGCCGAACAGCACCGGCAGGTAGTACCCGAGCATCGCCACCACCGGGGTGAGCGAGTTCCGGAACACGTGTCGGCGCAGGATCGCCGCGGTCGAGGCACCGCCGGCGCGGGCGGTGCGGACGTAGTCCTCCTGCAGGTTCTCGAGCGTCGAGGCCCGCATGTACCGGCTGAAGACGGCGATCATGGCGAGGGCACCGGTGACGACGGGGAGCACGAGCCCGGCCGGGTCCTGGAAGACCTCGGCGAGGGTGTTCCCGCTCGGTGCCTGGGACGGCAGCCAGGGCAGCTGCTGGCTGAAGACGATGATCAGGACGAGCCCGAGGAAGAACGCGGGCGTCGAGTAGAAGACGAACGCCAGGGCGGTGGCCGCGTAGTCGACCGCGCCGTTGCGCCGGACCGCTTGCCACATGCCGACCGGGATCGCGAGGACGATGCCGAGCACCGCGGACATCCCGGTGAGGACGAGGGTCTTCGGCAGCCGCTCCGTGATGAGCTGCGAGACCGGCTCGTTGAGCGTGTACGACGTGCCGAGGTCGCCGGTGAGGAGGCGTCCGAGGAACCGGAGGTACTGCACGGGCAGCGGCTGGTCGAGCCCCTGCGCCGTGTTGAACGCGGCGATCTGCGCGGGCGTCGCGGAGACGCCGAGCACGCCGCGGGCGGGCCCGCCCGGCAGGGCGTGCAGCAGGCAGAACACGACGATCGTGACGATGAGGATCACCGCGAGCGCCTGCAGGACGCGCCTGGTGAGGTAGAGAGCTGTGGTCATGCGGCTTCCGTCGTCTGGGTTGGTGCGGTGGGCCCCGGGAGGCGCGGTGCGGGTCGGACCCGCACCGCGCCTCCAGAGGGTGTCAGGTGGTTACTTCGACCACTTCCACTGAGCCGGGTGGAAGTTGGCGAGCGAGTCCTGGTCGAACCCGGTCAGCCCCTGCTTGACGACCGAGATCTGGTAATCCGGGCTCGGCAGCCAGATCACCGGCAGGTCCTTCGCGACCGCGGCGCTGTAGTCCTGCACGGCGGTGGCGTCGGGCGACGTGGTCGTCGCGTCGATGAGCTTGTCCACGTCAGCGTTGGAGTACGAGCCGAAGTTCGCCGAACCGCCGGTCTGGAAGAGCGACTCACCGGTCGGGTAGGCCGGGAAGTACCAGCTGCCCGCGGTGCCGAAGAAGGAGAGGTCCCAGTCGCAGCTGGCCTCGTCGCTCGTGCAGGTCGGGGTCTGCGACAGGACGCTCGACACCGGCGCGGTCTTGATGGTGAAGCCGATGCCGGTCTTCGCGAGCGAGGACTGGATCGCGCTCATCATGTTGTCGGTGACGGTCGAGCCGGACTGCGAGAGGACGTTCATGGTGAACTTCGTGCCCTGCTTGACGCCCTCGCCGCACTGGCTGTCGGACGTACCGGGGTCGGTGCAGACCATCGTGCCGCCCTGCTCCGCCCACCCGTGGGACTCGAGCAGCGCCTTGGCCTTCTTCGTGCTGAACGGGTACGGGTTGTCCTTCTGCGTGCTCGACACGTAGTCGGACTCCTGCGCCTGCGGGATCGGCCCGTAGGTCGAGGTGGCGGTGCCGTTGAAGACGACCTTGGAGAGCGAGGTCTGGTCGATCGACATCTGCACGGCCTGGCGGGCGTACAGCTGCTTGAAGACGGCGCCCATGTCCGGGTTGTTGAAGTTGTACGGCATGTACGTGATCGCCCAGCCGGTCCAGGGCTGCACGTCGTAGCCCTTCGACGTGAAGGACGACTTCTGGTCCATGTCGGTGGCGTTGATGTAGCCGTAGTCGACCTCGCCCGAGCGGACCGCGTTCACCTCGGCGTCCGTCGTGGTGAACGGCAGCAGGTTGACCGTCGTGATCGAGGGCTTCTCGCCGCCGTCGTACTTCGTGTTCGCCGTCAGGGTGACCTTGCCCGCCGTGGTGAACGTCTTCACGCCGTAGGGCCCGGAGATGGTCTTCCACAGGTCGTCGCTGGCGTAGTCGGAGATCTTGCCGGCGGCGGTGTTGAGGTACTTCCACACCTGCTTCGCACCGGACGCGGTCTCGTCGGCGTCGGAGACCTTCGCGCTCGCACTCGTCTTGTCCCAGGCGTGCTGCGGCAGCGGGATGATGTGGCTCAGCTGGTTGGCGAGCATCCAGTCCGGGTTGTACGCCTTGTCGAACGTGATCGTGAAGTGCGTGTCGTCGTCGGCTGTGAATGAGGTCCAGTTGTCCGGCGCCTTGCCCTTCGAGTAGGAGCCCCACTCGTCCTTGTTCGCCTTGATCAGGTTGAACCAGAACTCGACGTCCCGGCTCGTGATCGGCTTGCCGTCGGACCAGTGCCGGTCGCCGAGGGTGACCGTGACGCTCTTCGAGTCGCTCGCGAACGTCGCGTCCGTCGCGACCGAACCGGCCTTGTTCCACGCGATCTTGCCGGTGGAGCCGTCGTAGGCGACGAGCGGCTCGTACAGCGACTGCGCGATCGAGCCGTTGTTCGTGTTGAGGTGCGCGGCGGTGCCGATCGGGAGGATCCAGTTCGGCGTGAAGTTGGCCGGCAGTGCGTAGTCGATCGTGTCGGAGCTGCTGCCGGACGAGGCGTTGCCGCCCCCGGAGCAGCCGGCGAGCAGCGCGCTCACGGCGATCGCGGCTCCGGTGAGGAGCGCCCAGCGACGGGGCTTGGTCATGTGTGTCTCCTGGTGCGTGGGAGGTTCGGGGTGTGGAGCACGCGTGCCGAGCGGCACGGGGACAGTCAATGTCCAAAGCCGTTGGAAAAACAAACATCTCCGTGTAAATAGTTCGTTTCTGCCGTTCGGGCGAAAGGGTGGACCGGTCGATCTGCCGGTTAGGCTCGCGGCAGTCGGTGGTCACCCGCCGTGTTCCGCCCGGATTGGAGAAAGTCGTGCCGGACCTCAGCGCCCGCGTCCTGGAGCTCGTCGCGTCCGGGCAGGCCTCCAGTCGGACGGAGATCGCTGCGCTGCTCGGCGCCGCCCCCTCGACCGTGTCCCACGTGGTCGCGCAGCTCCTGTCGCACGGTCTGCTCGCCGAGGAGGGCACCGACGTCTCGACCGGCGGCCGCCCCCGCAAGGTGCTCCGCATCGGCGGCGTCGACGAGTACGCGGTCGCCGCGGACGTCGGCGGCGGGCACGCGCGCATCGGCATCGTCCTGCCAGGAGGCGCGCTCGAGTCCGTCGCGAACGTCCCGTTCGCGCTCTCCGACGGCCCGACCGCGGGACTCCAGCGGCTGGCCGCCCTGCTCGAGCGGCTCGCCGACCAGCGCGGTCGTGACGGGCTGCGGGGCGTCGGCCTCAGCCTGCCGGGGCCGGTCGACGTCGAGGCCGGCGTGGTCGACCTGCCGAGCCGGATGCCGGGGTGGAACGGGTTCCCGGTGGCGTCGTGGCTGACCGAGCGGTTCGGGTTGCCGGCGGTCGTCGACAACGACGCGAACTGCATGGCGGCGGGCGAGCAGACCGTGCAGGACCCAGGCCGGCGGCAGACCATCACGATCAAGGCCGGTTCGGCGATCGGGGCCGGGATCGTCATCGACGGTCGGCTGTACCGCGGGGCGACGGGCTCGGCCGGGGACATCACCCACGTCCGGATCGACGCCGCCGGGGACACCCCGTGCTCGTGCGGGAACACCGGGTGCCTCGAGACCGTCGCGTCCGGAGCCGCCCTGGTGCGGATCCTGTCGGACGCCGGGGTCGACGTCTCCTCGACCGCCGACGTGGTCCGCCTGGCCTCGGACGCCCACCCCGAGGCGACCCGGGCCGTGCGGCTCGCGGGCCGGTACCTCGGCGAGGTGCTCGCCGCGAACGTCAACTTCTTCAACCCGGACGCCGTGTACCTCGGCGGCATCCTCTCCACCCTCGACCCGTTCATCGCCGCCGTGCGGAGCCAGCTGTACGAGAGCTGCCACCCGCTCATGACGCAGCACCTCGTCATCGAGCCGGTCTCGCTCGGCGCGGACGCGGGGCTCGTCGGGGCGGGTCAGTTCGCCCTGCAGCGAGGTCTCGCCGCGTCGCTCGAGGAACTGTCCGCGCCCATCCCCCAGTCCACCACCAGGAACAGGAACGTCCGTGTCTGAGCCCGTGTCCACCGCACCCGCCACCCACCGCCCGGTCATCGCGATCGCCGGTCTCGCCATCGAGACCTCGACGTTCACGCCGACGCGCACCCACGCACCGGCGTTCCACCCGGACCGCGGGGACGAGGTCGTGGCCCGCTACGACTTCCTCGGGCCCCTGTCGGCGCACGCCGACTTCCGCGGTGCGCTCATCGGGCACGCACTGCCGGGCGGGATCGTGGACCGTGACTCGTACGAGTCGCTCGCGGCGGAGATCGTCTCGCGGCTGGAAGCGATCGTCGAGGCCGAGCACGTCGACGGGCTCTGGTACGACATCCACGGCGCGATGGTGGTCGAGGGCCTGGACGACGCCGAGGCCGACCTGCTCGGCCGCATCCGCGCGGTGATCGGTCCCGATGTCATCGTGTCGGCGTCGATGGACCTGCACGGCAACGTCACGGCGGAGCTCGCGCACCAGGTGGACCTCGTCACCTGCTACCGGATGGCCCCGCACGAGGACGCCCTCGAGACGAAGGAGCGCGCCGTCCGGAACCTGGTCGACGTGCTCACCACCCGACCGCTCGGGCAGCAGCGCCCGGTGAAGGCCTGGGTGCCGATCCCCGTGCTCCTGCCCGGCGAGCAGACCTCGACGCGCCTCGAGCCCGCGGCGTCCCTGTACGCGCAGGTGCCGCTCGTCGAGCAGTCCGAGGGCGTGCTCGACGCGGCGATCTGGGTCGGTTACGCCTGGGCGGACCAGCCCCGCGACCGCGCGGTCACCGTGGTCACGGGCTGGGACGCCGACGCCGTCGCCGCGGGTGCCGAACGACTCGCGCGGGCCTTCTGGGACGTGCGTGAGGACTTCGTGTTCGTCGCACCGACCGGCACGTTCGACGAGTGTCTCGCCGCTGCGCTCGCGCCGGGCACCGCGAGGCCGTTCTTCGTGTCCGACTCCGGCGACAACCCGACCGCCGGCGGCTCGGGCGACATGACGTGGGGGCTCACGCAGGTGCTGGCGAACCCGGCCTTCGCGGAGCCCGACGGCCCGACGGTGATCTACGCGAGCGTTCCCGGCCCCGCGGCCGTCGCGGCGGCGGTGGAGGCCGGCGTCGGTGCGACGGTCACCGTGACGGCGGGGGCGTCGGTCGACGCCGTCCACGCCGGGCCGATCACGATGACCGGCCGCGTGCACGCGATCAAGCACGGCGACCGCGACGCCGAGACCGAGGTGGTGCTGCAGGTCGGCAGTGTGTTCGCGATCCTGACGAAGCTCCGCAAGCCGTACCACCACGAGCACGACTTCACCGACCTCGACCTCGCCCCGCGGGACGCCGACGTGGTGATCGTGAAGATCGGGTACCTCGAGCCGGAGCTCTTCGACATGGCTGCCGACTGGATGCTCGCGCTGACGCCGGGCGGGGTCGACCAGGACCTCGAGCGGCTCGGGCACCACAGGATCGTCCGGCCGATGTTCCCCTACGATCGAGTGTTCCCGTCGGCGCCGGACCTCGGCGCCCGGATCATCCCGCCGTCGAACGAACCGCTCGGAGCCATCGCGTGACCACCGCCGCCCCCGTCGCCCTCGAGATCGCCGTCACCTCACCCGCCGGCGCGATCGTCGCACGGGACGGCGGCGCCGACCGTGTCGAGCTCTGCGTCGGGCTCGAGCTCGGTGGTCTCACGCCGTCCCAGGCACTCGTCGAGACGACCCACGAGACCGGCATCCCCGCGCACGCCCTCGTCCGCTGCCGTCCCGGCGGCTTCGTGCACACCCCCGACGAGGTCGAGCTCATGGTGCGCGAGGTCCGCACGGTCCTGCGCTCCGGGGCAGCGGGCGTCGTGGTCGGTGCCCTGCGTCCGGACGGCACGCTCGACGAGGACGCCCTCCGGCGCTTCGTCGACGCCGCACGCTCGGTCAGCGCGACCGCCGAGGTCACCCTGCACCGGGCGATCGACCACGCGGCCGACCCCGTCGCCGCCGCGGCCACCCTCGCCGACCTCGGGTTCACCCGGGTGCTGACCTCGGGTGCAGCGCCCACCGCGGTGGCCGGTGCCGCGACCATCACGCGCATGGTCGACGCCGCCGGGCCCGTGCAGGTCATGGCGGGCGCCGGTGTCACCCCGGCCGACGTCCCCGCCCTGGTCGCGACGGGGGCCGCCGCCGTGCACCTCTCGGCGAAGCGACCCGCCGCCGACAGCGCCCACGCGGGCGTGCCGATGGGCGGCGCGGACGACGGTTCCGCGCACTTCGTCACCGACGCCGAGGTGGTCGCCGCCGCGCGCCGGGCCCTCGACGCCTGACCCGATCCGTCACGCGGGAATGGACCGCGCGGGCGAGTGCTTGACGCCCGCATGACCTCGTCAGCAACGCGCCGTGGGTGGCTCAGCGTCGCATCCGTCGCACTCGGATCGTTCGTCCTCGTCCTGTCCGAGTTCCTCCCGATCGGCCTGCTGCCGGCCATCGCCGCCGACCTCGACGTCGGTGTCGGCACCGCGGGGCTCATGGTCGTCGCGACCGGCCTCGTCGGAGCGGTCGCCGCGCCGGTCGTCACCGTGTGGACGTCCGCGCTCGACCGCCGGGTCGTCCTGGTCGGCCTGACGGTGCTGCTCGTCGTCGCGGACGCGCTCGCAGCGGTGGCGCCCTCGTTCTGGGTGCTGCTCGTGGCCCGGATGCTCCTCGGCGTCGGCATCGGCGGCTTCTGGGCGATCGGCGCCGGGATCGCCGGACGCCTCGTGCGCCCCGAGTCCGTGATCCGCGCCACGTCCCTCATCACCGCGGGCGTCTCGGTCGCGACCGTCGTCAGCCTGCCCCTCGGCGCACTCGTGTCATCCCTCGCCACGTGGCGGCTGGCGTTCGTGATCGGCGGCGTGCTCGGGCTCGTCGCGCTCGGCCTGCAGCTCGCGATGCTCCCGCGGATCCCCGCCCAGCAGCGCGTCCGGTTCGGCACGCTCGGGTCGCTGCTCGGTGTGCGCAGGGCCCGGGTCGGCCTGATCGGTGCCGCGTTCCTCTTCACCGCGCAGTTCGCCGCCTACACCTACATCGCGCCGTACCTGCAGGACCTCGTCGGGGTCGGCGCGGACACCGTGACGGTCGCGCTGCTGGTCTTCGGCATCGCGGGCATCGTCGGGAACTTCGTCGCCGGGTTCACGCTCGGCCGGAGCGTCCTCGGCACGATCGGCTCCGCGAAGTTCGTCCTCGCCGGCGCGGTCGTCCTGCTCCCGCTGCTCGCACACTCGGTCGTCGGGGTGTTCGTCCTGCTGGTCGTGTGGGGCCTCGTGTGGGGAGCACTGCCGCTCGGTATGCAGACCTGGATGTCCACGTCGTCGCCCGCGGGGTCGGAGACCGGGCTCGCGCTGTTCGTGACGACGATCCAGCTGGCGATCGCGGCCGGGTCGGTGCTCGGCGGCGCCGCGGTGTCGTCGTTCGGGTTGGCCGTCGACTTCTGGCTCGCCGGCGGGGTCGCGGTCGTCGGGGCGATCGTGCTCGTCACGCTGGGTGCGCGCCGCTCGAGCGCCGCCCCGGCGCAGGTCACCGCTCCCGCGGTCCCCGATCCGGCAGGTGCCACCGCTCCGGCGGAGACGACCGCGACCGGTTCCGTCGCCGTCGCCTGCCCCTGACGGTCCTGACGGACGGCGTCGCCACGGTCAGCCGAGCCGGACGACCCGGTCCGCTCCGGCGATGACCGTCGGGTCGTGCGTGGCGTGCACGACCACGACCCCGGACGCTGCCTCGTCGGCGAGCGCGCGGACCACGAGCCGACCCGACTCGGCGTCCACCCCGGCCGTGGGCTCGTCGACGAGGAGCACCCCCGCCCGCTGCGCGAGTCCGAGCGCGACGAGGGTCCGCTGACGCTGCCCACCGGACAGCTCGTCGAGCGGCCGGTCCGACAGGGACGCGATCCCCATCCGGTCGAGCTGCTCGTCGACCACGTCGCGGTCGGCACGCACGAGCGGTCGCCACCACGGACGGCCGGACCACCGGCCCATGCGGACCGTGGCACGGACGGTGAGCGGGAGCGCGCTCGGCGGGACCGACTGGGTCACGTAGGCGACGCCGACGGAGGTGCGGCGCGTCACCGCCCCGGCATCCGGCGTCACGACCCCGGCGAGCGCGTCGAGCAGCGTCGACTTGCCGGAGCCGTTCGGCCCCGTCAGCGCGGTGACCGCACCGGCGGGGAAGGTCGCATCGACCCCGTCGAGGACGGTCCGGTCGCCGCGTCGGACGACGAGTCCGGCGACGTCGAGGGTGGCGGCGTCGGTCGTCGTGGGCACCTGAGGACACTATCAGTATCGATAGTCATTTTCATGTAGCGTCGCCGACCGTGACCTGGCTGACCGATCCCCTCTCCGTCGACTTCATGGTCCGTGCCCTCGTGGGCGGCGGACTGGCGGCGGTGCTCTGCGCGGTCGTCGGCACGTGGGTCCTCGTCCGCGGCATGGCCTTCCTCGGCGAAGCGCTGTCGCACGGCATGCTCCCCGGCGTCGCGATCGCCTCGCTGACCGGGTTCCCCGTCGCGCTGGGCGCCGCCGCCAGCGCCGCGGTGATGGTGCTCGGGGTCGGCGCACTCCGCCGTCGGGCCCGGCTCTCGTACGACACGTCGATCGGGCTCCTGTTCGTCGGCATGCTCGCGCTCGGGGTGATCATCGTCTCCTCCTCGAGGTCCTTCGCGACCGACGTCACCGCGATCCTGTTCGGTGACGTCCTCGCCGTCACCCGTGCGGACCTCACCGGCCTGACGATCGCCGTCGCGGTGGCGCTCGGGACCGCGGTGTTCTTCCACCGTCCGTTCACGGCAGCGGCGTTCGACGTCCGGAAGGCCGCGACCCTCGGCCTCCGCCCACGGGCCGCCGAGATCGTGCTGGTCGGGCTCGTCACGCTCGCGGTCGTCGCCTCGTACCGGGCGGTGGGCACGCTGCTCGTCGTGGGACTGCTCCTCGCCCCGGCAGCCGCCGCCCGCGCGTGGACCCGGCACGTCGGCTCGACGATGGTGCTCGCCGCCGGGATCGGCATCGCGGCCGTCCTCGTCGGGCTGCTCGTCTCGTGGCACCTCGGCACCGCCGCGGGAGCGAGCATCGCCGCCGTCGCCGTCGCCGGGGTCGGCCTCTCGCGCACGGCCGCGTCGCTCAGCACCCGGTTCCGCGACCGGACCCCCGGGACGGAACCACCGACCGCAGTACCAGCACCTCGAGAGGCAGCATGACCCACTTCACCCGGCGCACTCCCGCGCGCACCCTGCTCACCACGAGCCTCGTCGTCGGACTCACCGTCGCGACGGCGGGCTGCTCGTCAGGGACGGCCCCCGGCGACGCCAGCGCGACCGCCCGGCCACACGGCTTCGTCGAGGGGGCGAGCGAATCCCGGGAACCGCAGCTGCGCCTCCTGGCCGTGTCCGAGACGGGCGAGACCGCGCTGCACGACCTGCTCAGCAGCGAGACGACCGCGCTCGACGACGTCGACGTGCCCACGCACTCCGCCACCGATGGCCGGTTCCTCGTGACGAGCTCCGACAGCCGCACCACGATCGTGGACGGCGGCGCCTGGACGGTCGACCACGGCGACCACACCCACTACTACGCGGCGGAGCCGCGGGTCGTCGGCACGATGGCGGGGGGCGGTCCGGTCGAGGTGCACTCCTCCGAGACGACCACGACGATCACCTGGCCGGAGCGGGACGAGGCGGTCGTCCTCGACCGGGCCGCGCTCGGCCAGGGGACCGTCGAGGAACGGACCCGGATCGACGCACGGGTCCTGCTCCCCGACGGAGACCGCCTCGTCGCCGCGACCGACGACGTCGTCCGGGTACTCGACGCCGACGGCTCGCCGACCGGCACCGAGGCGGCGTGCACCGACCCGGCCGGAGGCATCGTCACCCGGGCCGGCTCGGTCGTCGGCTGTTCCGACGGCGCGGTGGTCGTGGACGACGACGGCGCGACGGCGGTGCCGTTGCCCGACGGCGCCGAACGGCCGGCCTCGTTCGCCGCCCGCGCCGGACGACCGACGGTCGCGGGCCTGGCCGGTGACGCCGGCTTCTGGCTGCTCGACAGCCGCGAACACTCGTGGCGCCTGGTGCCGACCGAGCGCCCGCTCCGCGCCGTCGCCGCGGTCGACGACGCCGACGAGCACGTGGTCGGCGTCGACGACACCGGGCGGGTGGTGGTGCACACGCTCGCCACCGGAGCGATCGTCGCGACCGACCCCCTCGTCGCCGACGACGCCCCGCCCCTGCTGCAGCTCGACGCGAACCGCGCCTACCTGGCCGACCGCGGGACGGGGACCGTGCACGAGATCGACTTCGCCGACGGCGCGCGGGTCGCCCGGACCATCGACCTCGGCGTGGCCCCGGCCGCGTTCGCGGAGGTCGGACTGTGACGCGGGCACGCACACGGGCCGTCGTCGTCACGGTCCTCGCCGTGGTGGGTGTCGCGTTCGGCGCGAGCGGGTGCACCGCTGCTCCCGGGCAGGACCGGCCACTCGTCGCCGTCACCACGAACATCCTCGGCGACGTCGTCTCGGAGGTCGTCGGCGACGCGGCCGAGGTGATGGTGCTCATGCCCGCCGGAGCGGACCCGCACTCGTTCGAGGTCTCCGCGCAGGAGGCCGCGCGACTCCGCACCGCCGACCTCGTGGTGGAGAACGGGCTGGGCCTCGAGGAGGGCGTGTCCCGGCACGTCCGGGCCGCGGCCGACGACGGCGTCCCGGTCTTCACCGCCGGCGACGCGGTCGACGCCCTGGAGTGGACGACCGAGGACGACAGCGGCCCGGACCCGCACATCTGGACCGACCCCGCACGGATGGTCGACGTCGTCGAGGCGCTCGACGACGACCTCCGCGACGTGGGCGTCCGGGCGACCGGCACCGCGGACTACCTCGACGCCCTGCACGCGCTCGACGGGGAGATGGAGCAGGCCTTCGGCGCGCTCAGCCCCGGGCAGCGGGCCCTCGTGACGAACCACCACGTCTTCGGGTACCTCGCCGACCGGTACGGGTTCCGGGTCGTCGGAGCCGTCATCCCGAGCGGGACGACGCTCGCCTCCCCGAGCGCGGCGGACCTGCGGGACCTCGCCGACGCGATCGCGGACGCCGGCGTGCCGACCGTCTTCGCGGACGCCTCGCAGCCGGCCCGGTTGGCCCAGGTCCTCGCGGACGAGGTCGACGTGCACGTCGAGATCCGCCCGTTGGCCACCGAGTCGCTCAGGGCCGACGGACCCGCGTCCACCTACCTCGGGATGATGCGGTCGAACACCGAGGCGATCGTCGACGGACTGTCGGTTCGTAATTGAGAATGAGAATCAGTACAGTGTCCTGCATGACGACGACCAAGTCCCTGCGCACCGCGGCCCTGCCGGCCGCCCTGCTCAGCGCGGCCGCCCTTGCCCTCACCGGCTGCGCCGCCGACCCCTCCCCCTCCGAGCCGACGAGCACCGCGACCGAGCGCGCCGACGGCACCCGGATCACGCTCACGTACGACGGCGGCCTCCTCGTGCTCGACCACGACCTGCGCGTCCTGACCGACGACGCCGTCGACGGGTTCACCCGCGTCAACCCGGCAGGTGACGGACGGCACGTGCTCGTCACGGTGCCGAGCGGCTTCCGGGTGCTCGACACCGCGGCCGATCCGGCCCTCACCGACGCGGTCTTCCCCGCCGACACCGGGGGCCACGCGGTCGTCCACGGCGACCGGACGGCGCTCTTCGCCGACGGCACCGGCCAGGTGACGACGTTCGACAACACCGAACTCGACGGCGCCGAACTGCCCGACACCGAGACGACCGAGTCCGAGGCCGCGCACCACGGCGTCGCGATCGTGCTGGAGGACGGCACGCTGCTCACCACCATCGGCGACGAGGAGTCCCGCAGCGGGGTCCGTGCGCTGGACGCGGACGGGAAGGAGACCACCCGCTCCGAGGAGTGCCCGAACGTGCACGGCGAGGGCGCGGTCCAGGGCGACGTCGCGGTCTTCGGGTGCACCGACGGGGCACTCGTGTACGACGACGGCGCGTTCACGAAGCTCGACGCCCCGACCGAGTACGGCCGGACCGGCAACCTGTTCACGACCGACACGTCCTCGATCGCGCTCGGCGACTACAACGACGACCCGGACAGCGAGGGGTACCTCCTCCACCAGATCGCCCTGATCGACGCGGCATCCGGGTCCTACCGGGTCGCCGACGTGCCGGATGGCGTCGGCTACACGTTCCGGGACCTCGCCCGTGGTCCCGAGGACGAGGCCGTCGTGCTCGGGGACGACGGCGCGCTGCACACCTTCGACACGACGTCCGGCGAGCTGCTCGACTCCTTCCCGGTGATCGACCCGTGGGAGGGACCGGCCGAGTGGCAGGACGCCCACCCGGCACTGAAGGTCGCCGGCGACGTCGCCTACGTCACCGACCCTGCCGAGCGGCGGGTCCACGCGGTCGACCTCACGACCGGCGAGACCATCGCCTCGAGCGACGTGCTGCCCGGCGTGCCCAACGAGATGGCGATCGCGTGACGACGCGGACCCGACGAACGGACAGGCGGACGGGAGGGACGGTGCCGGCTGGCACCGCGCCTCCCGTCCGTCGGCGTCTCAGCGACCCGCCGCCGCGTGGTTCGCGACCTGGGTCGCGGACAGGACGGAGCCGTAGACCGCCGCGTACCGCATCGACCCCGTGAAGGCGAAGTTCGACGGCTGCCCGGGCCACCCGGACACGGTGTCGTACCCGACCCGGAAGTACCCGGTGAAGTTCTCCGGCGTCGTGAAGGCCGCGTTCGACGCGACGAGGGCACCGTCCGCGTAGAGCCGCATCCCGGTGCCGGCGGACATCGTCGCCACCACGTGGTGCCACGCGCCGTCCGTGTACGCCTTCGGAGACGTCACCACCTGGGTCGTCCCGTTGTAGGTGCCGAAGACGAGCTGCCCGGCGGTGTTGAGGTAGACCTGGCGGTCGTGCTGCCCGGACGCGGCGACCTGGTTGCTGCCGAACCCGACGAGCATGCCGCCGGCGACCGTCGTGCGGAACCAGACCTCCTCGCTGAAGGTGGTCGGGTTGGCGTACGACCGCGGGGTCGAGACGAAGCTCGTCGAGCCGTTCAGCGCGTACGAGCTCCCGGCGTCGCGCGGGCAGGCGTTCGGGCTCGGCGTGGTCGCCGTCATCGAGCCCTGGTAGGTGCCGTTCAGGCCCTTGCCGGACCAGTCCGTGGCGGTCGTCGAACCGGAGGCCTCGCCGAGGCGGTAGGCGAAGAGGGCGGTCGAGGTGTCCGCGCCGACCGCTGCGGCGCAGGTGAAGTAGGGCGCGGTCGCGGCGCTGTTGCCGGTGTTCGCGACCACGGCGCTGAAGGCGGACCGCGTCGGCGCGAACGCGTTGGCGAGGCCGACGACGGCGACGGCGAGGACCAGGACGAGGGCGACGACGCGACCGTCACGGAGGCGGCGGAGTCTCACGAGGGACGCACCGCCTCGACCCGACCGACGGCCAGGCAGAGCACGAGCGGGACGAGGCAGGCGACGACGAGGAGCCCCCACCCGACCGGCCCGAGGTCGATGTTCGAGGTGAGCTGGTAGTGCCCGTTCCTCGTGAGCTCGCGGATGACCATGTGCCCGACCTGCCCGTCGACGAGGTGGACGCTCTCGGCACCACGGGCCTCGACCCGGACCGGGAACATGCCGGAGGACACGATGGTGGCCTCGACGCCTCCGTGGGTGGCCGAGTTCGTGATGGTCGTGACGTTGACGAACGGCTTGAGGATGAAGGCCGCGTACGACAGCGTGAGTGCACCGCCGGCGATGCGGAGGCAGGTGCGGGTGACCCGGTCGGTGAACACGCTCGTGAGCGTCCAGATCACCAGTGTGCCGATGAGCAGGAGCGGCGCCGCCCGGAACAGCCACCCCAGGTTCGGGACGAGGAGCACCGGGGACCCGATGACGTTCTCCTGCGTGAGCGTCCACGGGTCGGTCGCACCGTTGATGTCACCGCGGGTGTGCAGTCCGGCGGCGTCGACGTCGATGATGCGGTGGGTGTAGACGACGCCCGGGTTCGCCGCGGTCTCGAAGGAGACGACGTCGCCGACGCGCAGGGTGGCGACGTCCACGGGCAGGTCGAGGACGAGCGTGCCGACCGGAGCGGCCTCGCCCATCGACGGCGTCTCGACGACGAACCACCGCCCACCGGCGGACAGGAACAGCACGGCGGCGGTGAGGAGGACGGCGGCGACCGCGGCGACCGTCCAGGCGAGGACCGTCTCGAAGCGGGTGGCGGTGTGGCCGCCGAGGAGCGGACGGTCGAGCGTGCCGCTGAGCGGGATGGCGGCGGTCTGGCTCATCTGCTGCTCCGGTCGAGCGTCGCCGGTCGGGGTGACTAGGCCGTGAAGGTCCAGGTCATCGGCACGGAGGCGGCGAGGCCCTGGTAGGTGTTGCCGGCCGAGGAGTCGAGCGTGACGGCGAAGGTGAACGGCACGGAGGCACCGGCGGCCGGTGCGGCGGGCATCGTGAACGCCGAGGCGGCCGCACCCTTGAAGCTGGCGAGCGTGCCGCTGAACACCGTGGTCGAACCGGAGGAGATGACGAGGTTCATCTTCGCGCAGAGGTCGGTCGCGGTGCCGTTCACCGAACCGTTCGCCGACTGGGTGCACGTGGCACCCGGGGTCAGGGTGAACGTCGAGGCGTTCGCGGTGCCGGTGTTCTTGATCGAGATCGCGGTCGTGACGGTGTTGCCGGGCGTCATCGTGGTGCTGCCGCCGAACTTGTTGATAGTCGAGCACGTGGCGGAGTTCGTCGAGACCGAGCCGCCGTCGGTGCTCGTGCAGGTGACGGTGCCGCCGGCGTTCTGCTCCTGCATGGTGAGCGTGCCGCTGGCTGCGGTGTTGCTGCTGTTGGTGATGCTCGCGGCGAACCCGGAGAGGGTGCCGGTGAGCGAGAGGGAGAGCAGCACGGCGGCGAAGATGCCCGCGAGGAGTGCGACGGGGGCGAATCGGATCCGCTTCAGGGCGGAGGTGCGGAGCTTGTCGGACACGGGAACCTCTTCGGTCGGGCGTTCAGGGAAGTGGAGGAGCAATCGGCTCGGGCTCGTTTGCTTCTATCATCAAGATAGTCAGTCATTCATCAAATTGACCACTCGTATACTGACCCCAGTGCGAGGGACGCCACCGCACCCGACCCGAAGCGAGGAACCCGTGACCCCTGCGCCGCCGACCGACCCGACCGACGCGGCCGACCTCATCGCGGCGTTCGACGCGGTCGTGCGCGCGAACGCGAGCCTCGTCGGACAGCTCAGCGCGCGGGCCGGCGTGCACGAGAACGCCCTGCGCGCTCTGGTGCTCGTGAGCGACACCGGCTACTCCACCCCCACCGAGGTGGCCGGGTACCTCGGGCTGACCTCCGGCGCCGTGACGAACATGATCGACCGCATGACGGCCGCCGACCTGCTCGAGCGCGCGCCGAACCCGAACGACCGCCGCGGTTCGCTGCTGCGCCTCCTGCCCGAGGGCGAGCGGGTCGTCCGCGAGCACCGGGAGCGGTACGCCCTGGTGCTGGCCGAGGTCGACCGGACGCACGCGGGCGGCCTGCTCGCGGTGCTCACCGACCTCGCGACGGGCCTGTACGGGTCGGCCGGCGAGGCGATGCGCTGACACCGCACCCACCACACGACGGGAGGCACGGTGCCAGCTGGCACCGTGCCTCCCGTCCGTCGTGGGCGCGCGTCAGGACCCGCGCGTCATCCCTTCACCGGGATCGACTGCGCCTTCAGCGCCGCCACGGTCTTCGACTGCCCCGACTCGAGCGCGTCGAGGAGCGTGCCCTGCCCGGACGCCGCCTGCCCGAAGCCGTCCGACACGTCGGAGTAGGTCTGCGTCATCGTCGGACCCCAGGTGAAGGGCTGGATGTCCTTCGCCGCGGTCGCGAACTCCTCGTAGATCTTCTGGTTCCCGTAGAACGGCAGCCCCTCGGTCAGCGCCGGCAGCTCGGCGCCGGTCGACGAGGCGGGGTAGAGGTTGGCCTCCTTGTTCAGGGCGGCGAGTGCCTCCTTCGAGGTGTTCAGCCAGACCAGGAACTCCGACGCCTCGGCCGGGTGCTTGCTCCCCGCGAAGACGACGTTCGACGAACCGCCCCAGGCAGCGGACTTCGACTCACCCGCGGTCCACTGCGGCATCGGCGCGACGGCCCACTTGCCGGAGGTCGAGGGCGCACCGCTCGAGATCGTGTTCGCACCCCAGACGGCCGAGACCCAGGTCCAGTCCTGCCCCTTGTCGTAGGCGCTGTTCCACTGGTCGGTGAAGCTCGGCAGGGTGTTCACGAGCTTCTTGTCGATGAGGTCCTGCCAGTAGTCGGCGACCTTCTTCGACGCGCTGTCGGTCAGGTCCACCGTCCAGTCCGAACCGGAGTTCGAGAACCACTGGCCACCGGCCTGCGACACGAGCCCGGCGAACTGGTTGACGTCGCCCTTGGCGAAGTTGGTGATGTTGCCGCCGAGCGCCTTGATCTTCACGGCGTCCTGGGCGTACTCCTCCCACGTCTTCGGGACGTCGAGGCCGGCCTTCTCGAACAGGTCCTTGCGGTAGTACAGGGCCATCGGACCGGAGTCCTGCGGCACGGCGTAGACCGACTTCGACTCACCGAACGTGACCTGGTTCCAGAGACCGTCGGAGAAGTCCTTCTTCGCGGCGCTGATGCCGGAGCACGCGCCGATGTCCTCGAGGCCGCCCTGCACGCGGAACGCCGGCAGGGTGTCGTACTCGACCTGACCGATGTCCGGCGCCTGCTTCGCCTTGAGCTGGTTGAAGAAGTTCTGGTAGGTGCCGCTGTTGCCGTTCGCGACGATGGAGACCTTGACCTGGATGTCCGGGTGCTCCTCGTTCCAGATGTCCACGACCTTGTCCATGTTGGGCACCCAGGTCGTGAAGTCGAGGGTGACCTTGCCGCTGGACGGCTTGCAGCTCGCGGCGGCCGTGTCGGATCCGGAGCCTGCGCCGCTGCCGCCGGTGCTGCAGCCGGCGAGGGCGACGGTCGCGGCGACCGCGACGGCGGCGACGCTGAGGAACTTCGTTGTCTTCATGCTGTTTCCGTTCGGGATGTGAGTGGGGTCGGTGGTGCTGGTCAGGCGCTACTTCAGGCCGCCGGCGCCGAGGCCGGACCGCCAGAAGCGCTGCAGGGAGAGGAAGGCGACGAGGAGCGGGATGATCGAGACGAACGACCCGATGAGCACCAGGGTGCGGAGGTCCGGGTACTGGTTCACGCTCGAGTTCCACGTGTAGAGGCCGAGGGTGACGGGGAACAGCGACGAGTCGCGGAGCATCACCAGCGGCAGGAAGAAGTTGTTCCAGATGGCGACGAACTGGAACAGGAAGATCGTCACGAGCGCCGGCGACATGAGCCGGACGGCGACGGTGAAGAACGTGCGGACCTCGCCGGAGCCGTCGATGCGGGCGGCCTCGATGATCTCGTCCGGCACGCTCGACGCCGCGAACAGCCGCGACAGGTACACGCCGAACGGGCTGACGATGCTCGGCAGGAAGACCGACCAGAACGTGTCCGTCAGGTCGACCTGGCTGAAGATGAGGAACAGCGGCAGGGCCAGCGCGGTCGCCGGCACGAGGACGCCGCCGAGGAACACGTTGAAGAGCGCCTCGCGTCCGCGGAACCGGTACTTCGCCAGCGCGTAGCCGCACATCGCCGACAGGACGGTGCCGATGAGTCCGGCGACACCGGCGTAGGCGATGCTGTTGAGCATCCAGCGCACGTACACGCCGTCCTGCCGGGTGAACAGCTCGCCCAGGTTCGCGACGAAGTCCTGCACCGACGAGGCGCTGAACCACAGCGAGAACGTCGTGTTGAAGTTCGCGGTCGTCTTGGTCGACGACACGAACAGCCAGAAGATCGGCAGCAGGAAGTAGATCGTGAAGACGCCCATCACGAGCATCGCGGCGCTGCGCGAGATGACGCTCTCGCGCGGTCCGCGCGCACCGTGCTGCAGGGGCCTGGAGGCGCGGTTCGGCTCGAGCGGTCGGCCGGCGGTCCGCACGGCGTCGCGTCGGCTCGGTGCGTTGACGGTCACTGGTCAGCCTTCCGCTGGGTCAGTCGGAGGAACCCGATCGACAGGACGAAGGTCGCGACCGCGAGGACGACGGAGAACGCGGCGGCGAGGTTGAAGTTGGGCACCGACGAGGTCGAGTAGACGAGCATGTTCGGCGTGAAGGTCGACGAGATCGTCGAGGTGAACTGCCGGAACACGGTCGGTTCGGTGAGGAGCTGCAGGGTGCCGATGACGGAGAACACCGCGGTGAGCACGATCGCCGGCACCACCATCGGGATCTTGATCGACCAGGCGATCCGGAACTGCGACGCCCCGTCGAGCTTCGCAGCCTCGTAGATCTCGGTCGGGATCGCCAGGAGCGACGAGTAGATGATGAGCATGTTGTAGCCGACGTAGACCCAGGTCACGACGTTCGCGACGGCCCAGAGGACGGTGCCGGAGCCGAGCAGGTCGACCTTCGACGTCACGGCGGAGAACGGCGAGAGGTTCGGCGCGTAGAGGTAGCCCCACATGATCGCGGCGATGACGCCGGGCACCGCGTACGGCGCGAAGAACGCCAGGCGGAAGAACCGCTTGCCGCGCAGCAGGGGCGAGTCGAGCAGGAGCGCGAACACCAGTGCGAGGGCGAGCATCACCGGCACCTGCACGACACCGAAGAGCAGCACGCGGAGGATCGAGCCCCAGAACTCGCTGTTCTGGAACACGAGCACGTACTGGCTCAGTCCGCCGAACACCTGCGTCGGCGCACCGAAGGTCCCCTGGCGCTCGATCTTCTGCAGCGACTGCCACACGGCGTAGAGGATCGGGACGAGGTAGAACGCGGTGAAGAGCACGGCGAACGGCGTGACGAAGACGGCGATCGCGCGGCGGTACCGGAAGCCCCCGCCGCGTCGACGTCGGGCGACCCGGGGTCGCTGGGCTGTGGTGGTCATGGGCGCTTCCTGTCCGTGCGGATGATCTGGGTGCCACCGGGGGCGATGGTCGTGGTGCCGGTCCGGGGTCGGTCGGCGACGAGGTCGTGGCCCGTCACGTGGTGCTCGACGGGCTGGTCGGTGTGGTTGAGCAGGAACACCCACTCGTGCTGGTCGTCGCGGCGTCGGACGACCTCGAGGCCGGGCTGCGCGGTGGGGTCCGGTGCGACGCCGGCCTCGGCGAGGACGTCACCGAGCAGGCCGCGGAGCGTGTCGGCGGCGAGGACGGTGGAGACGTACCAGGCGGCTCCGGCACCGTGCGCGTTGCGGGTGACCGCGGGCGAGCCGGCGAGCTGGCCGGCGGCGTAGTCGAGCACGCTCGTCGCGCCGCGGAGCTCGACGGGTTCGCTCCAGACGGTGCCGGTGGAGCCGTCGGACAGGGCGACGTGCGCGTCGGCGGCGAGCGGCAGGAACTCGTCGACCCGCACGCCGAGCAGGTCACGGAAGGCACCGGGGTACCCGCCGGTCCGCACGCGGTCACGCTCGTCGACGATCCCGCTGAAGAACGTGACGACCGCCCGGCCCCCGGCGGCGACGTGGTCGACGATGACCGCGGCGTGCTCGTCGCGCACCAGGTAGAGCTCGGGGACGAGCACGACGGCGTAGCCGTCGAGCGGCGCACCCGGCGCCACGACGTCCACCGTCACGCCGAGGTCCCACAGCGCGCCGTGGAACGCGTGGACCTGTTCCAGGTAGCGGAGCGCGGTGGTGGGGTGCGCCTCCAGGTCGGCCGCCCACTGGTTCTCCCAGCTGAAGACGAGCGCGACGTCCGCGACGACGCGGGAACCGCGCAGTTCGCCGAGCCGCTCGACGAGGTCGCCGAGCTCGACGACGTCACGCCAGCCGCGGGAGTCGGTCCCGGCGTGCGGGAGGAGCGCGGAGTGGAACTTCTCGCTGCCCTGGACGGACGCGCGCCACTGGAAGAAGCAGACCCCGTCGGCACCGCGGGCGATGTGCGCCACGGTGTTCCGGAGCATCTCCCCCGGTGCCTTCGCGACGTTGTGCGGCTGCCAGTTCACCGCGCCCGTCGAGTGCTCCATGAGCAGCCAGGGCGCCCCGCCGGCGAGCCCGCGCGTGGTGTCGGCGGCGAAGGCGAGCTCGACGTGCGGTCGGGGCAGACGGTGGTCGAGGTAGTGGTCGTTCGCGATGACGTCCATGTCCGCCGTCCACGACCAGTAGTCGAGGGCGGTGATGTGCGCCGCGACCATGAAGTTCGTCGTCACCGGCTTGTCGCTCAGACTGCGGAGCACCTCGGCCTCGGCGCGGTGGTGGGCGAGCAGCTCGTCGGACGAGAACCGGTCGAAGTCGAGCGTCTGGCCGGGGTTCGTGAAGGACAGGGTCGCCCGGGGCGGCAGGACCTGCTCCCACGCGGAGTAGCGCTGGCTCCAGAACGCGGTGCCCCACGCGGCGTTGAGCTCGTCGACCGTGCCGTACCGGGCGCGGAGCCACGTGCGGAACGCCTCGGCCGAGACGTCGCAGTAGCAGTGCGCGTTGTGGCAGCCGAGCTCGTTCGAGACGTGCCAGAGCTTGACCGCAGGGTGGTCGCCGTAGCGCTCGGCGGTGGCGCGGACCAGGGCGAGGGCGTGCTCGCGGTACACCGGCGAGCTCGGGCAGAACGCCTGGCGTCCACCGGGCCAGCGGGTGGTGCCGTCGGCGACGACCGGCAGGACCTCGGGGTGGGCGGTGGTGAGCCACGGCGGGGTGGAGGCCGTCCCGGTGCCGAGGTCGACCCCGATGCCGGCGCCGTGCAGGAGCTCGATGACCCGGTCGAGCGCGGCGAAGTCGTACTCGCCCCGGCGCGGCTCGACGTGCGACCAGCCGAAGACGTTGATCGCGACGAGGTTCACGCCGGCCTCGCGCATGAGGCGGACGTCCTCGACCCAGACCTCGGGGTCCCACTGCTCGGGGTTGTAGTCGCACCCGAACGCCAGGCCGGTCGAGCCGAGCCCGAGCGCGCCGGTGGCGGCCGTCGGCAGGGTGGTGGTGGTCACGTCGGGTCCTCGCTGATCGGGGCGGCGCTGCACCGTCCGGTCGCGAACGACCCCTTCGACGGCGAAGGTCACCCAGGTTCTGGGAGCGCTCCCAGTCCGCACCGACCGAACGGGGTCGGAGGGTTCTGGGAGCGCTCCCAGAGTAAACGACACAATTCCTGCCGTGTCAACACGACCGTGCCGAACCAGGTTTCCGACATCGAATCAGCACCGACGCCCGGTTCGACGTCGCGATCGTGGTTCGACGCCGTCCGACCGCCGATCCGCGGGTGGCCAGCCGCTATCGTTGCCGCATGTCCGCCCGTTCCCGCGCCACGATCCAGGACGTCGCCGACGAGGCCGGACTCTCCCGCGGGACCGTCTCCCGCGTGCTCAACGACGAACCGTACGTGTCGCCCAGGGCCCGCGAAGCCGTGCAGGACGCCGTCCGCCGCGTCGGCTACGTGCGGAGCGCCGCCGCACGCAGTCTCGTCACCCGGCGGTCCGGCGCCGTGGCGCTCATCGTGCACGAGCCGAGCGTCCAGGTGCTCGACGACCCGAACATCGGCAACATCCTCATCGGCACGAACGCCGTCCTGTCCGAGGCGGACCAGCAGCTCGTCACGATCATGGTCGACTCCACCCGCGACAACGAGCGCGTCGTGGAGTACCTGCGCGGCGGCTTCGTCGACGGCGCGATCGTGCTCTCCGCCCGCGACGGCGATCCCGTCACCCGGGCGATCGAGCAGATCGGGCTGCCGGCGTGCTTCGTCGGCCACCCGTCCGACGCGCCGAACACGTCGTGGATCGGCATCGACAACCGCGCCGCGGCCGAGCAGATCACCCGCCGACTCGTGGACACCGGACGCCGACGCATCGGCATGCTCGCGTCCGGCCTCGACCGCGACTCCGGCCAGGACCGTCTGGCGGGGTTCACCGCGGCGCTCGGCGACCGCTTCGACCCCGGGCTCGTCGCGCGGAACCCGCTCTTCAGCTACACCGCCGGGGTCGAGGGCATGCGCGAGCTGCTCGACCGGGCGCCGGACGTCGACGGGGTCTTCGCGGCGTCGGACGCCGTCGCCGCCGGCGCGATGGACGTCCTGCAGCGTGCCGGTCGGTCGGTCCCGGGGGACGTCGGCGTGGTGGGCTTCGACGACAGCGCGTGGGCACTCCGGTGTGACCCGCCGCTCTCGACCGTCCGGCAGCCCGCCCGGACCCTTGGTGAGCACGCGGCACGGCAGGTGCTCGAGCAGATCGCGGGGACGGACGACACCCCGCGCGGGTTCGTCCTGCCCACCGAGGTGGTCTGGCGCGGCAGCGCCTGACACCCCCGCGCGGATCGCGCAGCGCCGGTCAGCGCCACGTCCGCGCGACGACCCACCCGGTGCCGTCCGGCGCGACGTCGACCACCACCACGTCGTCCTCGCCGTCGTCCGCACTCACCTGGAACCGCCAGCCCACCGTGTGCTCCGGCGCGTGCGTCACCGCCGACGGCAGGTACTCCGCCGTCGCCGTCAGCCGCGTCGGGGTGTCGGAGACCCGCCACCGCCGTTCGCGCCAGACCATCCGGACCGGCACACCGCGGTCCCACCACAGCGTGGCGACCTCCTGCGTGAGCATCATCTCGCCCTCCTCGTTCGAACGTGTGTTCGAATGGTAGACGACCCGACCGACGTCCGCGCGGCGTACTGTCCGGTGCATGCCCGCTCTCATCGACACGTTCACCATGTCCAACGGCCTGCACATCCCGAAGATCGGGTTCGGCACCTGGCAGATCCCGTCCGGCGCCGACGCCTACGACGCCACCAAGGCCTCGCTCGACGCCGGCTACCGCCACATCGACACCGCACTGGCGTACGGCAACGAGGCCAGCGTCGGCGAGGCGGTCCGCGACAGCGGCATCCCGCGCGACGAGCTCTTCATCACCACGAAGCTCCCGGCCGAGGTCAAGACCGCGTCCGGCGCGCGCGAGGCCTTCGACGAGTCCAGCCGCAACCTCGACCTCGGACACGTGGACCTGTACCTCGTGCACGCGCCGTGGCCCTGGAGCGACATGGGGTCGGACCACCGGGACGGCAACGTCGAGGTGTGGAAGGTCCTCGAGGAGGTCTACGACGCCGGCCGGACGAAGAGCATCGGCGTCTCGAACTTCGCCGTCGCCGACCTCGAGGACCTGCTCGGCCGCACCGACGTCGTCCCGCACGCCAACCAGATCCGCTGGTTCATCGGCAACACGCAGGACGAGACGACGGCCTTCGACCGCGAGCACGACATCCTCACCGAGGGGTACTCCCCGCTCGCCACCGGTGGGCTCCTCGACAACGAGCAGATCGCCGAGATCGCGGCGAAGTACGACAAGAGCGTCGCCCAGGTCGCGATCCGCTACCTGCTCGAGAAGGACGTCCTGCCGCTGCCGAAGTCGACCACGCCGTCCCGCATCGCCGCGAACGCCGACGTGGACTTCGTGCTGTCGGCCGAGGACGTCGCGACGCTCGACGCGCTCGAGGACACGACCGCCTGACGCAGCGCGGGAACACACGACCGGCCCCGCCGGTTGCACCACACGGTGCCGCAGCCAGCGGCACTCCCGAACCCAGGAGGCCACCATGACCACCACCGAAACCGCCATCCTCGCCGGCGGGTGTTTCTGGGGAGCGCAGCAGCTCCTCCGTCGCCGTCCCGGTGTGATCAGCACGCGCGTCGGGTACTCCGGCGGCGACACCCCGAACGCCACCTACCGGAACCACGGCGACCACGCCGAGTCGGTCGAGATCGTCTTCGACCCGTCGCAGATCTCGTACCGCGACCTGCTCGAGTTCTTCTTCCAGATCCACGACCCGTCGACGAAGGACCGCCAGGGCAACGACGTCGGCCGGAGCTACCGCTCCGCGGTGTTCTACACCACCGACGAGCAGCGCGAGGTCGCCCTCGACACGATCGCCGACGTCGACGCGTCCGGCATCTGGCCGGGCAAGGTCGTCACCGAGGTCGAGCCCGCCGGCGACTTCTGGGAGGCCGAGGAGGAGCACCAGGACTACCTCGAGAAGCACCCGCACGGTTACACGTGCCACTTCGTGCGCCCGGGCTGGACGCTCCCGCGCCGCGACGAGGCCGTCAGCGCGAGCTAGCGCGTCCTGATCGGCACCGGCGGGTCAGCGCGACCCGCCGAGCAGTTCCAACCAGTCCCCGGGCAGGCGATCCGCCGGCCCGGGGACTGCCTGTTCCACGGGGTGGCTCGTCGGCGCCGCGAGCTCGACGCCCTCGAACGTGGAGTGGTCGCGGTAGTCGTACGACCACGTCTCGCCGGGCTCGTAGCTCTGGATGACCGCGTGCCCGGTCGCCTCCCAGTGCCGGGTGGCGTGGGTGTCCAGCGAGTCGTCGCAGCAGCCGACGTGGCCGCACGCGGCGCACCGGCGCAGGTGCACCCACCATGATCCGGTGGCGTCGCACTCGACGCACCCGGGTCCGCTCGGTGCGACGTCGGGGTGGATCATCTCGGCGTGGTCCGTCATGGGACCATCCTGGCCCGGACGCAGCCCCGCGGCCAGCGCGCCGCCCGGACACGGCCCCGCGGCCAGCGCGCCGCCCGGACTCAGCCGCGCGGCACCAGCGCGTCGATGGCCGCGAGCTCCTCGTCGGTCAGCGGCGCACCCTCGAGTGCGTCGAGCGTCCCGTCGAGCTGCCGGACGCTCGACGCCCCGACGAGTGCGGACGTGACCGCCGGCTGCCGGAGCACCCACGTGATGGCGAGCTGCGCGAGCGTCTGCCCACGGGACACGGCGATGTCGTTCAGGGCCCGCGCGGTCGTCAGGTACTCGTCGTCGATCCGGTCCGCGCCGAACCAGCGCCCCTCCGCCGCCCGCGACCCGACCGGCACCGAGCCGTCGAGGTAGCGGTCCGTCAGGAGCCCACCGGCCAGCGGGGAGAACACGATCGCGCCGGTCCCCAGACGGAGCAGCTCGTCGAAGAGCCCGTCCTCGGGGACCCGGTCGAACATGTTGTAGCGCGGCTGGTGGATGAGCAGGTGGATGTTCTCGGCGGCGAGCGCCTCGGCCGCGGCGGCCGTCTGCGCCGGGTCGTAGTTCGAGATGCCGGCGTAGAGCGCCTTGCCCGAGCGGACCGCGGTCACGAGCGCGCTGACGGTCTCCTCGATCGGGGTTTCGGGGTCCGGCCGGTGCGAGTAGAAGACGTCGACGTACTCGAGCCCGAGGCGTCCGAGCGACTGGTCGAGCGAGGCGAGCATGGACTTGCGCGAGCCCCAGTTGCCGTACGGACCGGGCCACATGTCGTAGCCGGCCTTCGTCGACACCACGATCTCGTCGCGGAACGGTCGGAGGTCCGACTCGAGGATGCGACCGAACTGCTCCTCGGCGGCTCCGGGCGGCGGGCCGTAGTTGTTCGCGAGGTCGAAGTGGGTGATCCCGCGGTCGAACGCGTGCAGCACGATGTCGCGCTGCGTCGTGAGCGCTCGGTCGGCGCCGAAGTTGTTCCAGAGCCCGAGGGAGATGCGGGGCAGGAGCAGGCCGCTCCTCCCGACGCGCTGGTACGGGAGTCGCTCGTAGCGGTCGTCGGCGGGGCGGTGGACGTCAGGCATCGTTGCTCGATCCGGTTCGTGAGGGGTGGCGGGTTCCGGTGTCGACGCTAGCGGACCCCACCAGCCGGTTCCGGCGCACCGCGCCAGCGGGGTGACGGCCTGCCTGGAGGGACGATGCGGGCCCGACCCGCGCCTCCAGTCCGTCTCGTTGTGCGTCCACAGCTGGACGCGTGCGACGGGCGCGGTGCAGGACCGCTACGCCGTGCCGGCGTCGCGGGAGACCTCGTCGTGCGACTCGTCCTCGCGGCGCATCCGCAGCAGGCTCGCCCCGGTCGCCACACCCATCGCCACGACGATGACCAGCAACGACACCCCGGTGCCGATCTCCGGCGCCCACTCGACGTGCTCCCCACCGTTGATGAACGGCAGCTCGTTGCCGTGCAGTGCGTGCAGCACGAGCTTCACGCCGATGAACGCGAGGATCGCCGCGATACCGTACTTGAGGTAGACCAGCCGCTCGAGCAACCCGCCGAGCAGGAAGTACAGCTGCCGCAGGCCCATCAGGGCGAAGACGTTCGCGGTGAACACGATGAACGCGCTCTCGGTGATGCCGAAGATCGCCGGGATCGAGTCGAGCGCGAACAGCAGGTCGGTCGTCCCGATCGCGATGAGGACCACCAACAGCGGCGTGAAGTGCCGTGCGCCGTCCTGCACGATGCGGAACTTCATGCCGTCGTAGGTGTCGGTGATGCGGATCCGACGCCGGAGCAGCCGCACGATGAGGCTGTCCTTGTCATCGTCGTCGTCCTCGCCACGGAGCTGCTGGATCGCCGTCCACACCAGCCACGCCCCGAAGAGGTAGAAGATCCACGAGAAGTCCTCGATCAGGCGGGCGCCGAGCAGGATGAACACGCCACGCAGGACCAGCGCGATGATGATGCCGAGCATGAGCACCTCCTGCTGGATCGCCTTCGGCACGGAGAACCGCGCCATGAGGATGACGAACACGAAGAGGTTGTCGATGCTCAGGCTGTACTCCGTCAGCCAGCCCGCGAGGAACTGCCCGGCCGGTTCCCCACCGGCGAAGACGAACATCGCGACGGCGAACAACAGTGCGAGGCCGACGTAGAGGCCCACCCACAGGCCGGACTCCTTGAGCGTCGGCACGTGCGGACGCCGCGCGACGACGAGGAGATCCGCCAGCAGGATCGCGACGATCGCGATCAGGGAGCCGACTTCGAACACGGCCGGGAGCTCGAGCATCCGGGGCCTTCCTGGTTGGGGGCGTCGGGGACGTCCAAGCTTGCCACGCGCGAGGGCCGGCCCCGCACTCGACGGCGCGGTTCGTGACCGCCTCGACCCGGCGGGGTCAGCCCACGGGGTCCGTCTGCACGACCGGCCCACCGAGGGGCTCCGTGGAACATCGTCCTCAGGGCGGACGTTGCCTTCGTCGTGGATGAGGCCCAGTCGAACGTCGTTGCTGTCTTGGCGCGCGTTCCGGTATCGAGCATCGAGGCGGCTCTGCCGTTGTACAAGCGGTTGGCGGGCTCCGATGAAGTTCGCGCGTTCGCGTTCGGAGGTGTACGGCTGGCCTGGGTCGGTCCGTTCCTCCTCTTGGCGAGCGCGGACGGGGCCGTCCCGTTCCGCTCGGCGACGATCATCGTCCGTGATGTCCAGCTCGTCGTGTCGCTCGTGCAGGCCGGCGGCGGAGTGTTGCTGGACGGGCCGATGCCCGGACCGAACGGTCAGCGCTTGATCGCTCGCCACGCCGACGGGAACGTGTTCGAGTACATCGAGGACGTTCACGCGTCCGGTTGAGGATCGATTTGCGAGGTTGTTCGATCACGCACCGAACAGGCCGAGTGCTCCTGAAATGGCGATCCCGAGACCCATGATGATCGCCGCCGTGCTCCCGACGATCACCGCCAGCCGCTGATCCCTGTTCATCCCCATAGCCCAAGTCTAGGAGTGTCCGGTAGCCGATCGGTCGCCGAGCCTGGCTCCTGGGAGGATGACAGCGTGAACAGCTCTCCTTGGCCCGCTCGGAGCGCCGGCCTCCTCCTCCGCGACCCTCGGCCCGAGGACGCAGACAAGCTCGTCGCGCTTCGGAACAACCCGGTTGTCAATCGGTTCATGCTCCGCACCTCCGTCGACCCGGACGTCTACGCCCAAGAGTGGGCCAGCATCCCCGACAGCGACACCGACTACTCGTGCATCGCTGACTTGGACGGCCGGGTCGCCGGCTTGGGGTTCCTCGACGTCGTCGACGGCCTGGGGCAACCAGGGATGCCCCAAGGCACACAAGGGGTCATCGGATACATGCTGCAACCCGACCTCGCAGGACGCGGACTCGGAACGGACTTGGTCCGCGGTCTCCTGACCGCAGCGTTCGACGTGCTCCGGCTCCGACGCGTCACAGCGACTTGCAACGCCGACAACATCGCCTCAGCCCGCGTCCTCGAGAAGAACGGCATGCGACGTGAGCAGCACGGCGTCGAGGACTCCTGGCACGCCGACCTGGGCTGGGTAGATGGCTACCAGTACGCCATGCTCGATCGCGAGTGGGCTACCACTCGAACCGTCCGGTAGCCGATCGGTGGGCAGAGCCGCGGGGGGGAGTACGAAAGAACCCCAGATGCCCGTCAGGACGGGGATCTGGGGTTCTTTTCGCTGGCGGTACCGGTGGGATTTGAACCCACGGTGGAGTTGCCCCCACACATGTTTTCGAGACATGATCCTTCGGCCGCTCGGACACGGTACCGGGAAAGAGTTTACACGATCCAGGCGGCGCGACGCACCACCGCGCGTCGGCTCCCCCTCCACAGGTGTCCGGTCCCGGACGCCCGTCAACGACCTGGTCCGGACGGATCGCCTCCCGAAGAAGTCCGCGTAACGTCCACCGCATGAGATCTCGCACGCTCATCGCGCTGCTGTCGTCGGTCGTCGGTGGCCTCACCATCCTGGGGGGCGCTGCCTTCGGCGCACGGGCCGGCGTCCGCGGCCAGCGCGCCGCCGCCCGTCGGGTCGGCGAGCTGCTGCCCGTGCACGCCGACTGGTGGCGCGAGCGCCTGCAGCACGAGGGGCAGATCACCTACCTCGCGATCGGTGACTCGGCGGCGCAGGGCGTCGGTGCGAGCGAGCCCCACCGCGGGTACGTGGGACTGCTCGCCCGCCGGATCCGGCACCGCTCCCGGTCGTCGGTCCGTGTCGTGAACCTCAGCGTGTCCGGGTCGACGACGTGGGGCGCGCGGAAGGACCAACTGCCGAAGCTCCGCAACTACACGCCCGACATCTGCACCGTGTCGATCGGCGCGAACGACATCGCCGACTTCCACCCCGACAAGTTCGAGCGGAACATCCGCGAGATCTACGGTGCCGTGCCGTCGCACGCGATCGTCGCCGAGCTGCCGTGCATGTTCGTCCCGGACCGTGAGCGCAAGGTCGCCGTGGCGAACGAGATCGTGCACCGGGTGGCCGAGGAGTTCGGGCTCACGGTCGCGCCGCTGCACACCATCACCAAGCGGGTCGGTCTGCGCCGGACGTTCTTCAACAGCTACGGCGACCTGTTCCACCCGAACGACCGCGGGTACGAGATCTGGGCGAGCGCGTTCGAACCCGCGGTCGATGCTCGGGTCGACGTCGTCGCCGCGATCCGGCACTACCTGTCCGCCCGCGAAGCCGAGGACCTCGGTGCCGGAGCCGGAACGGTGGCGACCGCCCGGGCCGAGCAGGACACCGAGGGTGCTGCGGCCCTCGACCACGCCGAACGTCCGGGTCGCATCGACCGGCTTCGGCAGCGCATGACCGGATCGGTCACCCTGCCCGACGTCGGACCCGACACGCGCCCCGACGGTCCGGACGACCGCGCGGGTGATGTCGGCGGCACCGCCTAGCCTGACGATCATGGCTCGCGCTCAGTCCCTCTACCGCTGCACCGAGTGCGGCTGGACCAGCATCAAGTGGGTCGGTCGCTGCGGTGAGTGCCAGTCCTGGGGCACGGTCGAGGACTCCACCGCGGCCACCGCCAGCGTCCGGGGCACCACCTCGGTGGCGGTCACGGGCAACCGCGTGGCACGGCCCATCACCGAATCCCGCGGAACGACGGTCCAGCGCTGGCAGACCGGCATCGGCGAGTTCGACCGCGTCCTCGGCGGCGGAGTGGTCCCGGGTGCGGCGGTCCTGCTGTCCGGCGAGCCCGGTGTCGGCAAGTCCACGCTCCTGCTCGAGGTCGCTTCACGAGCGGCAGCGACCGGCAAGCGCGTGCTCTACGTCAGTGCCGAGGAGTCCGTCGACCAGGTCCGGCTCCGCGCCGAACGCACCGGGGCGATGCACGACGACCTCTACCTGGCGAGCGAGGTCGACCTCGGCGTCATCCTCGGCCAGATCGACCAGGTCAAGCCGGACCTCCTCATCGCCGACTCGGTGCAGACCATCTCGTCGAGCTCGATCGACGGCATCGCCGGTGGTACGTCGCAGGTGCGCGAGGTCGCCTCCACGCTGATCCGCGTCGCGAAGGCCCGCGCGCTCCCGGTCCTCATCGTCGGCCATGTGACGAAGGACGGCACGATCGCCGGACCCCGACTGCTCGAACACCTCGTCGACGTCGTCTGCCACTTCGAGGGTGACCGGCAGACCGCGCTCCGGTTCGTCCGCGCGCTCAAGAACCGCTTCGGCCCCACGGACGAGGTCGGCTGCTTCGACATGGCCGGTGACGGCATTCACGAGGTCCCCGACCCCAGCGGCCTGTTCATGTCGAAGAACGGCGCGCCCGTGTCCGGTACGTGCGTGACCGTCGCGCTCGAGGGACGCCGAGCGCTCCCGGTCGAGGTGCAGGCGCTCGTCGTCCCGAGCTCGGCACCCCAGCCGCGCCGGGTCGTCAACGGCGTCGACGCGTCTCGCGTGGCGATGCTGCTCGCGGTGCTCGAACGTCGCGCCGGCCTGAAGCTGTCGGATGCCGACGTCTACGTGTCCACGGTGGGCGGCATGAAGCTCACCGAGCCCGGCGCGGACCTCGCCATCACACTGGCCCTCGCGAGTGCTGCCCGCGACCGTCCGTACCCACACACGTTGGCGGCGGTCGGCGAGATCAGCCTCGCGGGCGAGATCCGTCCGACCACGGGCACGAAGCAGCGCGCGAGCGAAGCCGCACGCCTCGGGTTCACGACCGTGCTCGGCGCGGACGCCCAGCACCTCCGCGAAGCACTGCGGGTCGCGTTCTCCCTGGCCGCGAACGAGCGGGAGCGCGAACTCGACCGAGCGTTCTGACCGATCACGGCAGCACCGATCACGGCAGTTCCGGCGGTGCGACACGCCGCCGAGCGACGCACACGCGAGCGGGAGTCAGGCCCGGAGCGCCGCCAGCAGGTCCTCAGGCGTCGCCTGCATCGTGTGCGGGCCCGCGATGTCGAAGAAGACACCCTCGAGCGAGTCCAGGTGCGCCGCGATGAACTCCTCGAGCCGCGGCCCGTCGTAGACCATCACCTGCCGGACCTTCTCGTCCGGCACCATCGCCGTGTACGCATCCGCCGACGAGAACAGCAGCAGGATGCGCTTGTCCGAGCCCTCGCGCCCGAACACCCGCACCTGCATGTCCTTCTTGCCGGTGACGAGCCGGGGGACGATCACGATGTCGTTGCGGAGCGCGAAGGCCACCGCCGCGACGTCCTGCTTCTCGAGCGCCGCCTCGAGCTGTTCGCTCCGGAAACGCTGTTCCTTGTCTGCCATCGGGACCCAGTCCACCAGATTCATGGACGTTCGGCGACTTCGGCTCTTCCCTTGTGGCCACAAGACTGTAGATTGGTACCAACCGCTTCGGCGGGAGTCCATCGTTCTTCCGGTGCACAGCACCTCGAGCGCCATCGGTCACTGGCCTTCCCCGGCCGCCTGGCCCCGAACCCGTTCTACCGGCCCCATGCCCGCAGGACGCATCGATCTGACGACATCCGTCGGTGGATCGGCGGTAGCGAATACCGCATCGCAAGGCAGTCGACTGCAGATGTCGACTGGCAAGAAAGTAAGGAACGCCATCATGGCATCGACCGGCACCGTCAAGTGGTTCAACAACGAAAAGGGCTTCGGCTTCATCGCCCCGGACGACGGCTCCGCTGACGTCTTCGCTCACTTCTCCGCGATCGCTGGCAACGGCTACAAGTCGCTCGAGGAGAACCAGAAGGTGGAGTTCGACATCACCGAGGGTCGCAAGGGCCCGCAGGCGGAGAACATCTCCGTCATCGGCTGATCTCCTCCAGCCCGAACGGGCCCGTCGTCCTCGTGACGACGGGCCCGTTCCCGTTCCACGACCCGAGAGCGCTTCGCCACCGTCGTATCACCGCTGATATGCTGACTCCTCGTGCGGAGCGGATACGTCGTCTACGTCGACGAGAGCGGAGACCACAGTCTCACGCGGATCAACCCGGACTACCCGATGTTCGTCCTGGCGTTCTGCATCTTCCCGGTCGACCTCTACGTCGAGCGCGTCGTCCCGCTTGTACAGCGCATCAAGTTCGACTTCTTCAACCACGACATGGTCGTCCTGCACGAACGCGAGATGCGACAGTCAGCACCGCCGTTCGACATCCTCCTGAACGCTGACGTCCGGACGGCGTTCATGCAGCGGGTCGACGCAGTGTTCGACGAGCGGTTCGGTGTCGTGGCGAGCGCGATCCGGAAACACGAGTTCCGTGCGCGCGTCGGTGCCGACACGAGTCCGTACCACGTCGCCCTCGAGTTCGGACTCGAGCGGGTGTTCCTGCAGCTGCAGAGCAAGGGAGTCGCCCGGAGCGAAACGGTCGTCGTCTTCGAGAGCCGCGGTCGGACGGAAGACCGTGACCTCGAGCGGGAGTTCGATCGGATCCTGTCCACGACGAAGATGCGTGGGATGGCCGAGACCTTCCGTTTCGCGATCGCGAGCAAGCAGGCGAACAGTACCGGGCTGCAGATCGCCGACCTCGTCGCGCGCCCGATCGGCACGCACCTGCTCCACCCAGGGCAGCCGAACCGGGCGTGGGACCGAATCCTCAACCGGATGCCGAAGTCCCCGGCGGGTTCGGAGCTCGGCTGGGGACTCAAGGTCTACCCCTGACAAGCGAAAACCCCCGGAGATCCGGGGGTGTGACGCCGATCGGGCATTCCCAATCCACTTGACTTCATCGTAGCAGGGGGAGCACCGCCGGACTACCCGAGGATGAACTGCACCGACGCCTTCGACTCGATGTTCCCCACCGCCACCTCCAGGTGGTAGCTCGCACCCCCACCGGTGACCGACGGCCGTGACGAGTCGCACGTCGAGGTCGACGACCGCGTCCGGTCCCAGGCGATCGCCGGCGTGGTCAGGGTCTGCCCGGCCTTGATCGTGACGTCCTGGTTGGTCCCGCCGGTCTGGCAGTCCTTCGACGACCAGTACTGCTCCTCGCCCGACGAGATCGTGAGGACCTGCTGGGACGACCCGAGGTCCGTGTGGCACGAGTTCGACCCGGTGTTCTTGATCGACATGGCGATCTTCGGGTCCTCGGTGGGGCCGTACGAGGTCTTGTCGACGACGGGCGTGAGCTCGATCTGCTCCTTGGCACACGTCGACCCGTCCTTGGCCGAACCCGAAGCCGGCGCCGAAGACGAGGCCGAAGCCGAGGCCGACCCCGAGGGCGTAGCGGCTGCAGAGGGCGTGGCACGCGGCGACGACGACGGCCCGGCAGACGATGCGGAGGCGGAAGCGGGAGAAGAACCCGGGTCAGCAGACGCCCCACCCCGCCCGACCACGATCAGCACGACGACGACCACGATCAGCAGCAGCACCCCGATGACCATCGCACGACGGCGCCAGTAGACGCCCGGCTTCTCGGGCCCGACGGGGTGACGGAACGACGACATGCGCACAGGGTAGACAACGGCGCGAGCCCGACGAGGGAACCCCGCCGGAGGGCAGGCGAAAGCGTCAGAGGATCTTCAGCATGCGGGTGTTGCCGAGCGTGTTCGGCTTCACCCGTGCGAGGTCGAGGAACTCCGCGACCCCTTCGTCCGACGACCGGACGAGCTCGGCGTACACCTCGGGCGAGACGACGCTCTCGCCGATCTCGAGGTACCCGTGCTTCGTGAAGAAGTCGACCTCGAACGTGAGGCAGAAGATGCGGGCGACGCCGAGTTCGCGGGCGTCGTGCTCCAGTGCCTCGAGCATGCGGTGGCCGACGCGCTTGTGGATCCAGTCGGCGTCGAGGGCGAGCGTGCGCACCTCGGCGATGTCGTCCCAGAACACGGCGAGCGCGCCGCACCCGATCGGAACGCCATCGGGGCCCTCGGCGATTCGGAACTGCTGAATCGAACCGTAGAGCGCGACGTTCTCCTTGCCGAGCAGGATCCGCCGGTCGACGTAGGGCGAGATGAGCCGCTGGATGTGCGGGACGTCCGACGCCAGGGCCGGGCGCACCAGGATGCCGTGCTCGTCCCGTTCGTGGAACGCGTGCTTCCCGTGCTCAGTCATCTCCCTCACACTAGTGCGCCCCGGGGGACACGCCCCTGTGCGGCGCCCAGCCGTGGCCGCCTACCGTCCGGGTCATGCCTCAGATCATCGAAACCGTCGACGTGAACGTCCCCGTCGCAGCTGCCTACGGCCAGTGGACCCGCTTCGAGGAGTTCCCCGAGTTCCTCGACGAGGTCGAGAAGATCGTCCAGGTCGACGACAAGACCACCGACTGGACCGTGAAGGTCGCCGGCCAGGAGCGCGAGTTCCGTGCCCTCATCACCGAGCAGCACCCCGACGAGCGGGTCGCGTGGACGGTCAAGGACGGCGAGACCGACCACGCCGGCGTCGTCACCTTCCACAAGCTGTCCGACGACGAGACCCGTGTCACCGCGCAGATCGACTGGGAGCCCTCCGGCTTCCTCGAGAAGCTCGGCGCAGCGGTCGGCGTCGGCGGTCACGCCATCAAGAAGGACCTGCAGAACTACAAGGAGCGCGTCGAGTCGGCGCCCACCGACACCGGGTGGCGGGGCGACGTGCAGGCCTGATCAGGCCGACGCACGAGATCGCGACCACGGTCGGGACGGGAGGCGCGGTGCCAGCTGGCACCGCGCCTCCCGTCCGTCGTCGGCTCGCGACCACCGCACGGCGCAACCCGCCTGTTCGGCATCCCCCCACGAAATGCCGACCTGACGAACGGGCACGCGCCTGGCAGAGTGGGTGTCGCTGGCCGACGCGCTGGTTCAGTTTTACCATGTCTGAGACAGATGTACAGGGCGGGGAGACATGATCGAGTACACCGACGACGACGCACACCGACGCGAGCTCTCACGCAAGCTCCAGCTCCTGATGGACGTCGTCGAGGCCAATTCCGGGCAGCGCCCCTCCTACAAGGAGATCGTGGCGGAGATCGAGGCGCAGGGCGCCTCGATGAGCCGACCGCGGTGGGGCTACATGCTCGGGGGCAACGGGCCGGCCGTCCGCGACCAGCGCCTGCTCGTCGCGCTTGCCGGCTACTTCGGTGTGCCGTCCGAGTACCTCACCGACGCCGCGGGCAACACGGACGTCCCGGAGCGGGTGCAGGCGCAGCTCGAACTCGTCCTCGAACTCCGCAAGCGCGAGGTCGTGGCGTTCGCCACCCGGCGACTCGGGGAGTTCGCCTCCGCGGCCGAGATCCGCGACTTCACCGAGCACGTCCGGCGGCTCGACGACTCCGGGTCGACGCCGTGAATGCGTTCGCCGACCGGATCGGCGCCCGCCGCCAGCAGGCCGAGGCCCGGCGCAGCGTGCAGCGACTCGGACTCCCCCGGCGACTGACGCTGCCGGAGCTGCTCGTCCGTGCCGAGTCCGCCCTCGGCAAGCCGATCCGGCTCCGCACGACCGCACTGCCCGGTGACCTCTCCGCCCGGCTCATCCAGCGCTCCGACCACGCCCTGCTCGAGACGCGCCCCGACCTGTCCGAGCGCTCCCGGGTGGCCTGCGTGCTGCACGAGCTCGCGCACGTGTTCCTCGCCGACCCCGGCTGCGACCACGAGGCGTACACGGGGCTGCTCACCGGACGGACGGCGTTCACCCGGTCGCTCGACACCCCGCACGAGCAGGCGGTCGAGCTCGTCGCCGACCAGCTCGCCCTGCGGATCGGGCTGCTCGACCCCGACACCGCGCCGCGCGGGATCTTCCGGTGACGCTGCACGTCTGGGGATCCCTCCCGGTCTGGCTGATCCTGGCCGTCCTCGTCGTCCGGCTCTGGCTCGTCCGGACCCAGTCGGCGAGCGTCACCTGGCTCATGGTCTGCTGCGCGTTCGTCGCCGTCGGACTGAGCATCAACCAGCCCGACGTCGTGACGTTCCTCGGCGGGCTGACCCGCACGCCGAACGTCGCCGACCTGCTCGGCCGCTGCCTGATGGTGTGCGGCCTGTTCGCCCTCGCGCAGTCGGTCGAGGCGGCCGCCCGGTCCGCGCGACTGCTGCGACCGAGTCGGCTCGTCGGCGTCGCACTGGTCCTCGTCGCCCTCGTCGTGCTGTTCGTCCTGATCGACGCCCCCGAGCCCACCTCGCAGTTCATGGTCGAGTACGGTGACCAGCTGCCGACCGCGCTCTACTCCGCGGTGGAGATGACGTACATCGCCGTCGTGATCACCCGGTCCGCACTGGCCGTCCTCCGCGGCTTCCGCGAGGGCGACGGTCTCGGGCGCATGTACTGGCTGTTCGTCGTCGGGGCCGCGGCGATGGTCCTGCTCGCGGCCATCGCGGTCGCACTCGACGCCGTGCACGTGCTCGGCCTGGACGCTGCGGTCCGGGTGCTCGGCACCGTCTACGCACCGGTCTTCCTCACCTCGATGGTCCTGCTCGCCGTCGGTGCCGCCGGCGGGGTGCTGCCCGACGCCGCCCGCGAGTTCCGCGACTGGCGGGCCGCCCGGGTCCGCTTCCGGACGCTGGAGCCCGAGCTGCGGCGACTCGAGGGCGCGTCCGGCAACCGGGGGCTGTACTTCACGATCGCCTGGCAGCGTCGCCAGTGGCGGAGTCGACTGCACCGGCTGTCCGTCGAGATCGAGGACCGCGCGCGCGAGGCCGGGCAGGACGTCCCGGCCGCCGCGACGCTCACCACCGCACGACTGGAGGAGACCACATGACCGGTGGACGCATCGCCGCACTCGGGACCGCAGCGGGTGCCGTCGGGACGCTCGGGCTGGGCGCGTTCGTCGCGCGACGGCTGCTCTTCCCCACGCCGTACTCGGCGACCGCCACCGTGCGGGGCGCCACCCCGACCGAGGCCGAGTTCGTGGCCACCCGCGACACCCGTCTGCCCGGGACGTACCGGATCACCCGTGACGGCCAGGACGTCCGCGTGCAGGAGGTGCTCGACATCGACGGGGACACGGTCCGGCGGCGCACGGACGGCCCGGCAGCCGGCGGCGAGTGGGGCTGGGACGCACTGCTGTACGACGACCTCGCGGACGTCCCCGGCGACGAACCGACCGACGTCCCCGGTGACGAACCGACCGACGTCCTCGGCGATGAGCCCACGCACGTCGTCCACGTGCACGGGCAGTCGCTCGGGCCGCGGCAGGTCCTCCGGGGCATCCCGGTCTGGCGTGCCCTCGGCGCGACGTCCGAGGTCGTCGACACGACCGACCTCCCGCTCCGCTCGCTCGACCCCGGCGCGGTCGACCGCATCGTGACGGCGGTCCGGGCAGCCCGGGGCCGCGGGGCCACCCGTGTCGTGCTGCAGGGCTGGTCGGCGGGGGCGCTCGCGTGCTCGGTCGCCGCCTCCCGGGTCGAGGTCGACGGCCTCGTCGGGATCTCGCCGCTGCTCAGCGTGTCCTCGGCGCTCCGCGGTGCGGTGTCGGGCGCGCACCTCCCCGCGTTCGTCGGCACGGTCGCGGCACGGATCGCGACCACCGGCGTGCTGTCACGGCTGGCCGGCGCCACTGCTCCCGTCCAGACGACCGCGTGGCAGGCGTCGGCGACCCCGACCCTGCTCGTGCACTCGGCGGCCGACGCCCTCGTCGCCGAGGCCGACGTCGCCGCGCAGACCGTGCGTCCGGGGACCCGGGCGGTCGCGTTCCGGACCGCGCCGCACACGCTCGAGTGGAACGAGGACCCGGAGCGCTGGGAGCGGGCCATCCGAGACTTCGCGGCTACCCTCTGACGCGAGACGCGAGACGCGAGACGCGAGACGCAAGACGCAAGACGCACGACGCACGACGCGCGCCGAGCGACGCGCGCCCCGGCGACGTGCAACGGCCCCGGTCTGCGAACAGACCGGGGCCGGCGCGTCTCGACCTGTTGGGGGGAACCGGTCGAGCGCTGCGTGCGAGGTGTTGGGGGGAACCCCTCGCGCGCAGTCACCACCGTACCCCCGGACGGGGGCCCGTGGTACCGCGACGCGCGAACCGTCCCGGGTCTGGGTCGGGCGACATCGCGCCGCGCGTAGCGTCCGGCGCATGGACGATCAACCCGAACCCGAAGCCCACGAGCGTCACCGCTCCGTGGCAGACCTCAACGACGAGTCACTCGGACGCCCCTTCGACCAGACCAACGGCCTGGCGGACGGACTGAGCGGCGACTCGGACGGCACGGCCGAGAGCGAGCAGCCCGGCGTGCACAAGCGACACGAGAAGCGCGAGAAGCACCGCGGGCGCGACCACCAGGGGTGACCGCACCCACGACGTGACGGGAGGCGCGGTGCCAGCGGGCACCGCGCCTCCCGTCATGTCCGTGACCGGGTCCTAGGACTCGATCTCGCCCTGCGGCGTGTCCGTCGCCTCGACGGCGGCCGCGCCGGCGAGGACCTCTTCGCGACCCGGCTGACGCCCGGTCTCGAACTGGAACTCGCCACCGGTGAAGTCGACCTTCACGTGGTCGCCGGCCGTGAGCTCACCCTGCAGGATGTGCTCGGACAGCTGGTCCTCGACCTCGTGCTGCATCGCGCGGCGGAGCGGGCGGGCACCGAGTGCCGGGTCGAACCCGACCTTGATGAGCTGCTCCTTGGCAGCGAGCGTGAGCTCCACCGTCATGTCGCGGTCGAGCAGGCGGTCCGCCAGGCGCTTCACGAAGAGGTCCACGATCTGCAGCAGCTCGGGCTGCGAGAGCTGCGGGAACACGATCGTGTCGTCGACGCGGTTGAGGAACTCGGGCTTGAAGTGCTTCTTGAGCTCCTCGTTCACCTTCGAGCGCATGCGGTCGTAGCCGACACCGGAGTCACCCTCGACCTGGAAGCCCACCGGGCCACCGGCGATGCCCTGCGAACCGAGGTTCGTGGTCATGATGATGACGGTGTTCTTGAAGTCGACCACGCGGCCCTGACCATCGGTCAGACGACCCTCTTCGAGGACCTGCAGCAGCGAGTTGAAGATGTCCGGGTGGGCCTTCTCGATCTCGTCGAAGAGGACCACGGAGAACGGCTTGCGGCGCACCTTCTCGGTGAGCTGGCCGCCCTCCTCGAACCCGACGAACCCGGGAGGGGCACCGAAGAGTCGCGAGACGGTGTGCTTCTCGCCGAACTCCGACATGTCGAGGGAGATCAGCGCACCCTCGTCGTCGAAGAGGAACTCGGCGAGCGCCTTGGCGAGCTCGGTCTTCCCGACGCCCGTGGGGCCGGCGAAGATGAACGAGCCGGAGGGACGGTTCGGGTCCTTCAGGCCGGCGCGGGTGCGGCGGATGGTCTTGGACAGGGCCGAGATGGCCTCTTCCTGACCGATGACGCGCTCGTGCAGTGCCTTCTCCATGAAGACGAGACGCGAGGTCTCCTCTTCGGTGAGCTTGAACACCGGGATGCCCGTGGCCTGCGCCAGGACCTCGGCGATGATGCCCTCGTCGACGGTGCCGGACGCGGCGACGTCACCCGCACGCCACTGCTTCTCGAGGCGGAGACGCTCGCCGAGGAGCTTCTTCTCCTCGTCGCGGAGCGAAGCGGCCTTCTCGAAGTCCTGCTCCTCGATCGCGGCTTCCTTCTGCCCGCGGACCGCCGAGATCTTCTCGTCGAACTCGCGGAGCTCCGGCGGCGCCGACAGGATCGACAGACGGAGACGTGCACCGGCCTCGTCGATCAGGTCGATCGCCTTGTCCGGCAGGAAGCGGTCCTGCACGTAGCGGTCCGCGAGGTTCGCCGCGGCGACGATCGCGCCGTCGGTGATGGACACCTTGTGGAACGCCTCGTACTTGTCGCGGAGGCCCTTGAGGATGTTGATCGCGTGGGGCAGCGACGGCTCGTTGACCTGCACCGGCTGGAAGCGACGCTCGAGTGCGGCGTCCTTCTCGAAGTGCTTGCGGTACTCGTCGAGCGTGGTGGCACCGATGGTCTGGAGCTCACCGCGTGCGAGCAGCGGCTTGAGGATGGAAGCGGCGTCGATCGCGCCCTCGGCAGCACCGGCACCCACGAGGGTGTGGATCTCGTCGATGAAGACGATGATGTCGCCGCGGGTGCGGATCTCCTTCGTGACCTTCTTGAGGCGCTCCTCGAAGTCACCGCGGTAGCGGGACCCGGCGATGAGCGACCCGAGGTCGAGCGAGTAGAGCTGCTTGTCCTTCAGCGTCTCGGGCACGTCGCCCTTGACGATCGCCTGGGCGAGGCCCTCGACGACGGCGGTCTTGCCGACGCCGGGCTCACCGATCAGGACGGGGTTGTTCTTGGAGCGGCGGGAGAGGATCTGCATGACCCGCTCCATCTCCTTCTCGCGGCCGATGACCGGGTCGAGCTTGCCGTCGCGCGCCGCCTGGGTGAGGTTCCGACCGAACTGGTCGAGGACCTGCGAACCCTGCTGGGCGTTCTGCTGCTGCTCGCCGCCGACGGCGACCGCTTCCTTGCCCTGGTAGCCGGACAGGAGCTGGATGACCTGCTGACGGACGCGGTTGAGGTCCGCGCCGAGCTTGACGAGCACCTGGGCGGCGACGCCCTCGCCCTCGCGGATGAGGCCGAGGAGGATGTGCTCGGTGCCGATGTAGTTGTGGCCGAGCTGCAGCGCCTCGCGCAGGGACAGCTCGAGCACCTTCTTGGCGCGCGGCGTGAACGGGATGTGCCCGGTCGGCTGCTGCTGGCCCTGCCCGATGATGTCCTGGACCTGCTCGCGGACGGCATCGAGCGAGATGCCGAGCGACTCCAGCGCCTTGGCGGCGACGCCCTCGCCCTCGTGGATGAGGCCGAGGAGGATGTGCTCGGTGCCGATGTAGTTGTGGTTGAGCATCTTCGCTTCTTCTTGAGCGAGGACGACAACACGACGGGCTCGGTCGGTGAATCTCTCGAACATGTGCTCTCCCTTGCCGGGCTCGTGGAAGTCCGGTGACGTACATCGAGAGTAACCAGCGCACCCCGGGTGGTCTGCCCCTGTTCGCCGTGGGCGTGACCTCGTTGCGTCCGGTGAACAGGGGACGGTCGGGAGGCGCGGTGCGGGTCCGCCCCGGAGCCTGCGCCCGGTGGTGCTCACGGGGGTCACGCGGCGGGTCGCGCGGGGTGTCGGGTCGGCGCGGGCCGGCGCGGGCCGCGGGTCGGCGCGGGCCGCGGGTCGGCGCGGGGCGCGGGGCGGGCTGTGTCAGGCGCGTCGTGCGGCCCGACGCAGTGCGCGGCGGAAGCGGCGCGGGTCGACACCGAGACCGTCGAGGACGTCGTGCGCGGCCCCCGTGAACGGATCGTCGATGCCGTCGAGCACCGCGAGCAGCACGTGGTGCGGTCGGACGCGTTCCGCCGGGCCGGCGAGCTGTGCGGCACGTGCCAGCACCCGCGCCGCGGCCGGTGTGCACGTGACCCGGTCGGGCGAGACCGGTCCGGGTGCCCCGGCGCCGACGAAGGCGCTGCTCGCGGTGCGGACGCGGTCGGGCGTGACGCCGTGCGCGTCGAGGACGTCGAGGAAGCGGGGCATCCCGCTGCAGAGCGTGACCGCGGCGACGAGGAGGTGTTCGGCGTCGAGGAAGCCGAACCCGGTCTCCAGTGACTCCTGTTCCGCGAGGAGCACGATCTCGCGTCCGTGCCGGAGTGTGGGCAGGGCGACGGAGAGCGTGGCGATCTGCATACATGCAGAATATCTCATGTGTGAGCAGTCCACCAGAGGAGATCCCGGGCGCGATCGGTACGATCGCGACCATGGAGCAGCCCGTCGTCGGACTCGTCGTCCACCCGACCAAGAACGTGCAGGAGTCCGTCGCGACCCTGCAGCGCTGGAACGCCTCCGGCCGCGGACGCCTCGTCGCCCGCCGCGCCGACGTCCAGCGCATCGGCGGCGGGGTCGACGTGATCGGGGACGAGGACTTCACGGAGGAGGTCGACCTCGTCGTCGCACTCGGCGGGGACGGCACGATGCTCGGGGCCATGCGGCTCGTGGCGAAGCGTCCGGTGCCGGTGCTCGGGGTCAACTACGGCAACGTGGGCTTCCTCGTCGAGATCGAGCCGCCCGAGCTCGAGGTCGCGCTCGAGCGGCTGTCCGCCGGCGACTACCAGCTCGAACCGCACCACGCCCTCGAGGCCCGGCTGTTCTGGAGTGGAGCCCGCACCGACTACCTCGCGTTCAACGACCTCACGATCGTGCGACGCCCCGGCGCCGGCCAGGTGTCCGCGGACCTCAGCGTCGGCGGGCTCGGGTACGGGTACTACCGGGCGGACGCCATCGTCGCCGCGACCCCGGCCGGATCCACCGCGTACAACTACGCCGCCGGTGGCCCCGTCCTCTCCCCCGCACTGTCCGGCTCCGTCGTGACCCCGGTCGCACCGATGGCCGGGATCGACCGTGCCGTGGTCCTCGCCGCTCGCGAGCGCTACCGGTTCGACATCGCCGAGGGCACCCGCAGCGCAGCGCTCGAGGTCGACGGACTCGTGGTCGGCGAGGTCGCCACCGGTGCGCAGATCGACGTGCGGCTGCGGAAGGACGCCGGCAGCGTGGTCCGCCTCGACGCCGAGCGCCACGGGCGGACCGGCCGCGTGAAGCTCAGCCTGCTCGACCTGCCCGTGCGACCGGACCAGCTCATCGAGCTCATCCCCCAGGACCTCCGCCAGAAGCTCGGGCGCGAGGTCGAGGAGTAGCGGACCGCGCCCTGCCCGACCCCGGGAACGTGAATGGCCCGCTCACGCCGAAGCGCGAGCGGGCCGTCCCATCACCCCACCGGATCGTCTTCCCACAGAACGACCCGGTTCCCCGTGCCGGCGCTCACGCGCCGGCCGAAGTCCACTGACCTAGTCGGTCAGGTACAGCTGCATGTCCTGCGAGACCGCCTTGGCGAAGAGCCGCAGCTTGGCGCGGGACTCCACACGGCTGACCGCCTGGCGGGTCGTGTGGACGATCTTCGAGATCTCGTCGAGCGTCATCGGCTTGTCGTCGTCGAGGCCGTAGCGCATGCGGATCACGTTCGCCTCGTCGCTCGGCAGTTCGGCGACGATCGAGCGGATGTCGCGGTGGAGCAGTGTCGTCTCGGTCAGCTCGTTCGGGGACGCGGCGTCCTCGTCCTCGATGAAGTCGCCGAGCTCGCTGTCGTCCGAGTCGCCGACCACCGTGTGGATCGACACCGGCTCGTGCGAGCGGCCCTTGAGGTCGACGAGCTCGTCGACGCTCATGCTCAGCTCGGCCGCGACCTCGTCCGGCATCGGCGCGCGGCCGAGGTCGACGGTGAGGTCGCGCTCGGTGCGGGAGATCTTGTTGATCAGCTCGACCGTGTGGACCGGGATGCGGATCGTGCGGGCCTTGTCGGCGAGACCGCGGGAGATCGCTTGACGGATCCACCAGGTGGCGTACGTCGAGAACTTGTAGCCCTGCGTGAAGTCGAACTTCTCGACCGCGCGGACCAGGCCGAGGTTGCCTTCCTGGATGACGTCCATGAAGGGCAGGCCGCGCTGCGAGTAGCGCTTGGCGATGCTCACGACGAGGCGGAGGTTCGAGGTGATCATGCGCTCCTTGGCGCGCTCACCGTCACGGACGAGCCAGCGCAGTTCACGCTGCAGGGTCTTCGCGAGGCCCTTCTCGGTGGCGAGCTTCTCCCCGGCGAAGAGGCCGACCTCGATGCGGCGGGCGATCTCGGCTTCTTCCTCGGCGGTGAGGAGCGAGAGGCGGCCGATGTGGCGGAGGTAGTCGCCCACCTGGTCGACCGAGGCGCCGCGGACACCCGCGAGCTGCTCGTCGGCCTCGACCTCGGTGTCGAGCGTGGTGGTCTCGACCGCGGTGACCGGAGCCTTCGCTGCGGTGGTCTTCTTGGTGCGACGTGCGGTGGTGCCGGTGGTCGTCGTCTTGGGTGCTGCGGTTGCGATCGTCATGATGACTCCCTGCGTTCGACGGGTGATGACCTCGTTGGGGGTGTCACGAGTAAAGCGTTCCGGAGGTGTACCCCACAAACCGATCGGATCGATTCTCAGGCTTCTCCGTGCTTCACCATGGATACCGTCCCCCGAGGGGTACAGCCTGTCGTCAGTCTGGTCCCCCGCACGGTCGAGAATCAAGGGGATGTCGCCGTGTTTCCGGCGTTGCATCGGTGTTTCTTGCTCGTTTCCGATCCTGTACCCCGGGCCGCCGCGTCCAGTGGACACGAAAAAGGGGTACGGCGGTCCGGATCGTGGCGATCCGGTCGTCGTACCCCGAAAACCGAACGGGCGGGGGTCACCAGGAGGGCTCGAGCCACCCCTCGCGACGCTTCGAGACCTCGAGGTCAGCGTCTCGGTCGAACTCGTCGTACTCGCTCTCGATGTCGCCGACGAGGCTGCGGCCGGTGAAGACGCCCCCGCGGTTCGCGAGGACACCACCGGAGATGATCTGCGTGATGGACATGCGGACGATGCTCACCCCGGCAGACGACGTCGGGGTGAACGGCCGGTGACGGTGTCCGGACGCTCAGACGTCGATGTCGTCGTCGTCGCCCTCGCCGTCGGGCCACACGGTGTCGTCGCGAGCGGGATCCGCGACCGCCGGGTGCCCGAAGGCGTCATCGGGATCGAGGTCGGCGAGGTCGGGGTCGGGCTGGGGTTCGGGGTCCCTGCCGTCCGGGGTCGCGCGCATGCACGCCAGGGTCGCACCGCGCGGTGAACACCGGGTGACGTCGACCGCGGGCGGCCCCTTGATCGAGAGCGGGTTACTCCGCGGAGGCGGGGGCCGGTGCCGGCACGCCGTGCTCACGCTCGAAGCGGGCGCGCTCCTCGGCCTCGACCTTGGCGTACGCGGCACGCTCGGTGCGGTCGGCCCGCATGATGGCGCGCATCACGAACCAGAAGATGAGGCCGACCACGACGGTCGGCGTCAGGGCGAAGATGATCCCGGTCACGACTCCATGCGGCACCCGAGCATCCTAACCCCCGGAACGGAGCCGTCAGCTGGGTCCTACTTCACCAACGGGAACAGGATCGTCTCGCGGATGCCCAGGCCCGTGATGGCCATGAGGAGCCGGTCGATGCCCATGCCCATGCCGCCCGACGGCGGCATCGCGTGCTCGAGTGCCCGCAGGAACTCCTCGTCGACGCGCATGGCCTCGAGGTCGCCGCCCGCAGCGAGCTTCGCCTGCTCGACGAACCGCTCCCGCTGCACGACCGGGTCGACGAGCTCGGAGTACGCCGTCGCCAGCTCGAAGCCACGGACGTAGAGGTCCCACTTCTCGACGATGCCCGGACGGCTGCGGTGCTCGCGGGTCAGTGGCGAGGTGTCGACCGGGAAGTTCATCACGAACGTCGGGCGGTCGAGCGAGTCGATGACGAAGTGCTCCCAGAGCTCTTCGACGTACTTGCCGTGCGTGGCGTGCGCGACCTCGACGCCCTCGGCATCGGCGAGCGCCCGCAGCTCGGACAGCGGCGTCTCCGGGGTGATCTCGCGACCGGCCGCCTCGGACAGCGACCCGTACATGTCGATGCGCGGCCACTCGCCGCCGAGGTCGTAGGTCGTACCGTCCGCCCAGGTGACCTCGAGCGAGCCGCCGGTCACCGCACGCGCGGCGTTCTGCACGAGCTCCTGCGTCAGGTCGGCCATCTGCTCGTAGTCGCCGTACGCCTGGTAGGCCTCGAGCATCGCGAACTCGGGCGAGTGCGTCGAGTCGGCGCCCTCGTTGCGGAAGTTCCGGTTCACCTCGAACACCCGGTCGATGCCGCCGACGACGGCGCGCTTGAGGAAGAGCTCCGGCGCGATGCGGAGGTACAGCTCGGTGTCGAACGCGTTCGAGTGCGTGACGAAGGGCCGCGCCGAGGCACCGCCGTGCTGGGTCTGCAGCATCGGGGTCTCGACCTCGAGGTAGTCGTGACCAGCGAAGGTCTGCCGGAGCGACGACATCACCGCGGCACGGGCGCGGACGGTGGCCCTGGCCTCCTCGCGAACGATGAGGTCGAGGTAGCGCTGGCGGACCCGGGTCTCCTCGTTGAGTTCGTTGTGGAGGTTCGGCAGCGGCAGGATCGCCTTGGCCGCGATCTGCCAGTCGTCGACCATGATCGACAGCTCGCCCCGCCGCGAGGAGATCACCCGGCCGTGCACGAACACGTGGTCCCCGAGGTCGACGAACTCCTTCCAGCGCGCGAGCGACTCCTCGCCCACTTCAGCGAGGGACACCATCGCCTGGATGCGGGAGCCGTCGCCGGACTGCAGGGACGCGAAGCAGAGCTTGCCGGTGTTGCGCGAGAACACGATGCGGCCGGCGATCCCGACGACGTCCTGGGTCTCCTCGCCGGTCTCGAGGTGCGCGTACTGTGCACGGACCGCGGGGATGGTGGTGGTGACCGGCAGGCCCGCAGGGTACGCCTCGATCCCCGACTCGAGGAGCTTCGCCCGCTTGTCGAGCCGGACCTGTCGCTGCTCGCTGGTCTCCGCCGCGGCGATCTCGGCGGCGGAGGGCTCGGTGGCGGGTGCGGTCTCGTCGGTCATGCTGGTGCGGCTCCGATGGTCGTGGGGGTCCCGGAAATCGTACAGCGCGGCCGGACTAGAGCGTCGCCTGCCCGTCGGCCGCCGCGAGCGCGTTGTCGACGGCCGTGCGGACCAGCGCTCCGAGGACCCGGCCCGGGTACTCGACCCCGATGCCGGACAGCGTGCCGGCGGACTGGTCGACGATCGCGGTCGAGAAGCTCACCGCGGTGCGGACGGCGTCGGCGTAGGCGGGCCGGTCCTGCTCGGTGACGACGAACGGCTCCGCACCCATCTCGACGACGAGCGCCTGGGCGATGGGGAGTACGGGCGACGGTGCGGTCACGGCGCAGTACGCGTCGCGGAGCCGGACGAGGTCGACGCTGGTGCCCGTGAACGCCATCGCGGGGTGGATCGCGAGCGGGATCGCCCCCGCGGCCATCGCCGGTGCGAGGATGCCCACGCCGTGGTCCGGGCTGGTGTGCACGACGAGCTGCCCCGGCTGCCAGATACCGGCGTCCGCGAGCCCCTGCACGAGGTCGGCCAGCTGGTCGTCCGGCACGGCGAGGAGTACGAGTTCGCTGCGCTCGACGAGGTCGGGGGTCTCGAGGACGGGTGCGCCGGGGAGTATCGCCTCGGCGCGGTCGCGTCCGGCTTCGGACACGGCCGTCACGCCGACGACGGCGTGCTCGGCGTTCGCGAGCGCTGCTCCGAGGACCGGTCCGACCCGTCCGGCACCGAGGACGCCGACTCCCAGCCGTCCGGCCCTCACCGCGCGGCTCCCGGCGGCGGGGTGTCGCCCCAGGGCGATCCAGGAGGCACGGTGCCGGTCGGCCGCACCGGCTCGGCGCCGCCGGGTGCGCGCTCTGGCGACGACTGCTCGCGGTCCACCGCGTCCACTCGTCGCTCTGGTGACCACTCCGGGGCCGCGGCCGGCGCGACGGGGGTGAGCCGCGCCTCCCGTTCGCGCCACCGGTGGGAGGTGTCGGCCGCAGCCGCCTCGACCGCGCGGGCCGAGGTGTCCGACCACAGCTGCTGCGCGTCCCGCGCGTCCAGCGCACCGATGCTCGCGGAGACCGGGCCCTGCACGGTCTGCACGTGCACCGACGCGAGCCGCAGCGCACGCTCGAGCGGCCCCTGCGAGACCTTGACACTCTGCACGCGTGGCAGCGGCACGATGACCAGCGAGCGCCAGACGGCACCGAGCCGGAGCAGGACGGCACCCGGGACGAAGCGGTAGCCGTTGCGGCGGAACGCGAACGGGCGGAGCCAGGCGCCCCGGCGCGGGGAGTGCACGAACCCGCCGCGGTCGCCCGTGGTGGTGAGGCTGTCGTCGACGACGTCCACGGCCTCGGCCGAGCCCTCGCGGAGCTGCTCCTGCGAGGCGGCGGGACCGGCGACGGCGGTGCCGACGAGGCCGGGGAGGATGATGTCGAGGACCTCGCGGACGTCGCGCGCGGTGCCGACCGGCAGGACGATCGACGAGACCTGCTGGTTGTTCGAAGCCCCGTTGCCGGCGTTCGTCGCACGGTTGATCCGGACGTCCCACCAGCCGAACGGCCGCCAGAGCAGCGGCTGCGCCACGCTCACGGCGTGGATGCGGCCGGGCGGCAGGGTCTCGTTCGAGGTGGACACGAGCCCGAAGCCGATCCGGATGCCGTCGCGGGTCTCGGCGATCGTGTACTGCAGCGAGCGGGAGAACTTCCGGACGTAGTACCCGCCGGCGCCGATCACCGCGGGGAACAGGCCGAAGAGGATCCCGTACTCGCCGGTGAGCGCCACGCTGACGATCATCGCGGCGACCGCGGCGAGGATGAACACCGTCGTGCCGGAGAGCAGCATCGACGCGATGAGCCGGCCGGGGTGCACCTTCACGATGCGCGTCGTGCGGACCGCGGCGGGGTCGAGCTCCGGCGAGAAGATCTCGTCGACACGGTGCTGCAGCACGCCGTTCGACGCCCGGGCCGGGTCGTGCTGCCGCTCGTCGTCCTTCGCCCCGGAGGCGAGCACGAGGATGCGCTGCCGCAGGTCGTCCGCAGCCTTGACCCCGAGGTAGGCGAGCTGCACGTTCGCGTCGTTGCCGGCCTGGGCGATCTCGAGCTTGGCGGTGCCGAAGATCCGCGGGATGAGCGGCCGCGAGATGTTGATGCCCTGGATGCGGTCCAGCCGGGCCTTGCGGTTCGTCCGGAAGAGCACGCCCGAGCGGACCTCGACGATCTCGCCGGTCACCCGGAACTCGTGCATGCGCCAGGACAGGGTGAACAACGCAAGGAGTACCAGCAACAGCACAGCCACGCCGAGCAGCACCCAGCCGACGACGCCGTGCTCGTAGACGTACCGCACGGGGTCGCCGTCGTCCTGCGGGCCACCACCGGGGATGAAGAACTCGACGAGCTGGTCCCGCAGGCTGTTCAGCACGTAGCCGAGGATCACGATGAGGAAGATGCCGCCCTTGAGCAGCGGCGTCAGCGGGTGCATGCGGTGCCACTCGCCGTCGGTGAGCGGCGCGGCAGCGGCGGCGTTGCCCCGGTGCGGCGGAGCGGGCGGCGGCGGGCCGGGTCGGAAGGTCATGCGGCCCTCCTAGAGCCCGGCGCGGCGGGACTCGGCGAGCTCGACGAGCCGGTCGCGCAGCTCGTCGGCGTCGGCGAAGGGGATGCCGGGGATCCGGACGTTGGTCGACGCGGCCGCCGTGACGAACTTCAGCTCGCTCATGCCGAGCACCCGGTCGAGCGGTCCGCGGTTGACGTCGACGAGCTGCATGCGGCCGTACGGGACGGCGGTGAACCGCTGCCACATCAGGCCGCGCCGGAGGACGAGGTCGTCGTCACGGAGGGCGTACCCGATCGCCCGCACGCGTCGCGGCGTCAGGATCGCCGTCACGAGGGTGACGATCGCGACCGCGATCCCGATCAGCGTCCAGACGGTGCCGGCCGTGCCGGAGAACCCGCCGCTGACGACGCCGATGATGACGCAGCCGGCGGTCACCACGAGCCCGATCACGATCGTCGTGACGAGCTCGGTCCAGACGAGCTTGGGCGACACCCGGGTCCAGGTGGTGCCGGTCAGTCCCAGACCGGGCTCGTCGAGTCGTTCACGCGGCATCGCGGGCCTCCTGCGGTCGGGTCGAGCTGGGCGGTGTGCCGGCGTCGTGCCGCCCCGGTGTCAGTGCGCCTGCGTCGTGCCGCCCCGGGGGAGGTCGTCGTCGTCATCGTCCCCAGGAGGAGCGATGCACATGCGTTCAGCGACGAGTGCGCACACCGTCAACACGAGTCCACCCCCGACCGCCACGGCGTTCGGCAGGACCGAGCCTAGCGAAGGGAAGGCCGAGCGGGTCAGGAGGTACACGAGCAGGCCCGCGCCGAACCCGCCGAACAGCGAGCCCGCGATGCTCGACGCCTTCGCGAGCACCACGACGCGGATCGCGTAGAGCGGGTCGACGGGGTGGGACCGGGACGCGCCGTCGCGAGCGTGCCGACGGACCGGCCGGGCCATCAGGACCACGGCGATGCCGATGAACGCGAGGGTGACGCCGAGGGGTGTCGCGAGGAACAGCGTCGGCGCCTGCCGCGACGCCAGGACGGCGTCGAGGGCGAAGCCGGCGACCGCCGCGACGACGGCGACGCTGAGCAGGGTGGAGGCGCGGGTGGGCTTCACGAATCGCTCGTCTCTGGCCTGGAGGCGCGGGTCGGCTCGTCGAAGAGGCGCGGCTCGTCGACGCGCTCCGTGTCGTCCCCCACCCGCTCGAGCAGGTCGGCGACGGGCCCGACACCCGGCAGGACGGCGTCCGGGTCGGCGTCGTGCCACGGCGCGAGCACGAACGCCCGCTCGCCGGCGCGCGGGTGCGGCACGGTCAGGGTCACGGTGTCGAGGGACAGGTCGTCGTACGCCACGAGGTCGAGGTCGAGCGTCCGGTCGCCCCAGCGGACCTCGCGCGTGCGGCCGTGGGTGTCCTCGATGCCGTGCAGGGCGTCGAGGAGTTCCTGCGGCTCGAGGTCGGTGTCGACGACCACGACGGCGTTCCGGTACCGGGGCTTCGTCGTGTCCGGGCCGTCGAGCGTGACGGCGACCGACTCGACCTCGCGGCTGGAGGCCACCGGACGCACCCCCGGGAGGGCGACGATCGCGGCGGCGGCGGCGCGCAGGGTGCTCCCCCGGTCGCCGAGGTTGGCGCCGAGGGCGACGACCGCCCGGCTCACTCTTCTTCCTCGACGTCGGACCCGGCGGCACGGACGCCGCCACGGGTCCGGCGGATCGTGATCGACACGTCGGTGAACGGCACCGTGATGGGCGCCTGCGGCTTGTGCACCGTGACCTCGGTCGCCAGGGCCGCACGGTGCGTCAGCACGGCGGCGGCGATGCGCTCGGCGAGGGTCTCGATGAGGTCGACCGGGTCGCGCTCGATCTCGGCGACGACCTGCTCAGCGAGCACGCCGTAGTGCACGGTCTCGTCGAGGTCGTCGGAGCCGGACGCGGCGCGGGCGTCGACCTCGACGGCGACGTCGACCACGAAGTCCTGGCCGTCGGTGCGCTCGTGGTCGAAGACCCCGTGGTGCCCGCGCGCGCGGACCCCGGTCAGTCGGATGGTGTCCCTCACGATCGAGCTGCCCTCCAGGCGTCCCAGACGTCGAGCACGGCACGGGTCGGTGCCGGGTCGTGCACGCGCACACCCCACGCCCCGCGTTCGGCGGAGAGCAGGCTGATGGCGGCGGTGGCGAGGTCGCGCTCCTTCGGGGCGGCACCGGCAGCGCTGCCGACCCCGTCGAGGAAGCGCTTGCGTGAGGCGGCGACGAGCACCGGCAGGCCGATCGATGCGAACCGCTCGTAGCCCGCCAGGATCTCCCAGTTCTGCACGCCCTGCTTGGCGAAGCCGAGGCCCGGGTCGATGACGACCTGTTCCTGGCGCACCCCGAGGACGATGAGCTCGGCGACGCGGAGTTCGACCTCGCGCCGGACCTCGTCGACGGCGTGCACGTACTCGGCGTTGCGGTACATCCGGTCGCTGTGCCCGCGCCAGTGCATGACGACGAACCCGGCACCCGTGTCACGGACGACTCGCGCCATGTCGTCGTCGGCCAGCCCACCGGAGACGTCGTTCACGATGGCGGCGCCGAGGTCCACCGAACGCTCGGCGGTCGAGGCGTTCATCGTGTCGACGCTCACCGTGATCCCCTCGGCCACGAGCTGCTGCACGACCGGGAGCACCCGCTGCTGCTCGACCTCGACGGGGACGCGCTCCGACCCCGGCCGGGTCGACTCCCCGCCGACGTCGACGATGTCGGCCCCGGCGGCGACGAGTTCCCGGGCGTGCTGCACCGCGGCGTCGTACGCCTGGTGCAGCCCGCCGTCGCTGAAGGAGTCCGGCGTGACGTTGAGGATCCCCATCACCCGGGTCCGGTCGTCGGCCGGCGCACCGCGGTCACGGTCGCGCCGCCGACCGGTCACGATCTCCGGCACCGGTGCTGGTGCCCGGAGGTCGATCGCGACCGTCGGCGGCTCGGCTGCTGCGGCCCGCGCCTGGCTCACCTCGGCGAGCCGACGCGAGCGCCTCGTCGGCAGGTCCGTCATGCCGGCCTACGCGGGGGCGATACCCGGGTTGCCGAAGGGACGGCGACGGGGCTTCGACGACTCGTGGTCGGACTGCTCGGACGCGGTCGAGGCGGCCTTGCCCGGCACCTCGATGGCGGGCAGGTTGCTCACCGGACGCTTGTCGCTGGAGAGCCACTGCGGGCGCTCCGGCAGCTTGCGGACGTCCTTGAAGATCTCCACCAGCTCCGGGGCGTCGAGGGTCTCCTTCTCGAGGAGCTCGCCGGCCAGACGGTCGAGGATGTCGCGGTTGTCGTTGAGCACCTGGTAGGCCTCGTCGTGCGCGGCCTCGAGCAGGGCACGGGTCTCGGCGTCGACCGTCTCGGCGATGTTCTCCGAGTAGTCGCGGCTGGTCCCGCCGCTCATGTCGCGGCCGACGAAGGGCTCGCTCGACCCGGAGCCGAGCTTGACGGACCCGACGGCACGGCTCATGCCGTACTCGGTGACCATCTTGCGCGCCGTGCCGGTGGCCTTCTCGATGTCGTTCGACGCACCCGTGGTCGGGTCGTGGAAGACGATCTCCTCGGCGACGCGACCACCCATGGCGTAGGTGAGCTGGTCGAGCAGTTCGTTGCGGGTGACGGAGTACTTGTCCTCGAGCGGGAGCACCATCGTGTAGCCCAGGGCACGGCCGCGCGGGAGGATCGTGATCTTCGTCACCGGGTCGGTGTGGCGCATGGCCGCGGCCGCGAGGGCGTGACCACCCTCGTGGTAGGCCGTGATGAGGCGTTCCTGGTCGGACATGATGCGCGTGCGACGCTGCGGTCCGGCCATGACGCGGTCGACGGCTTCGTCGAGGGCGCGGTTGTCGATGAGCTGCGCGTTCGAGCGGGCCGTCAGGAGCGCGGCCTCGTTCAGGACGTTCGCCAGGTCGGCGCCGGTGAAGCCCGGCGTCTTGCGGGCGAGGAGCTCGAGGTCGACGCTCGCGGCGAGCGGCTTGCCCTTCGCGTGCACCTCGAGGATCTGCTGGCGGCCGGCGAGGCCCGGGGCGTCGACGCCGATCTGGCGGTCGAAGCGACCGGGGCGGAGGAGCGCCGGGTCGAGGACGTCGGGACGGTTCGTCGCCGCGATGAGGATCACGTTGGTCTTGCCGTCGAAGCCGTCCATCTCGACGAGGAGCTGGTTCAGCGTCTGCTCGCGCTCGTCGTTGCCGCCGCCGATGCCGGCGCCACGGTGACGACCCACGGCGTCGATCTCGTCGATGAAGACGATGGCGGGCGAGTTCTGCTTCGCCTGCTCGAAGAGGTCGCGGACACGGCTCGCACCGACACCGACGAACATCTCGACGAAGTCCGAACCGGAGATCGAGTAGAACGGGACGCCCGCCTCACCGGCGACGGCTCGGGCGAGCAGCGTCTTGCCGGTTCCGGGAGGGCCGTACAGCAGCACGCCCTTCGGGATCTTGGCGCCGACGGCCTGGAACTTCGCCGGCTCCTTGAGGAACTCCTTGATCTCCTGGAGCTCCTCGATCGCCTCGTCGGCGCCCGCGACGTCGGCGAAGCTGACCTGCGGGTTCTCCTTGTTGTTCATCTTCGCCCGGGACTTGCCGAACTGCATGACCTTCGAGCCGCCGCCCTGGGCGTTGGCGAGGAGGAACCAGAACAGGGCACCGATGATGAGGAACGGCAGGAGGATGCCGAGCAGCGAGAGGAACCAGTTCGACTGCTGGACGGTGTCGTTGTAGCCCTTCGGCAGGTTCGCGTCGTTGACGGCCTGGATGACCTCTTCACCGCGCGGCGTCGAGTAGTAGAACTGCTCGTGCGCGTTGCCGTCCTTCAGGGTGAGGTCGACGCGCTGCTCGGTGGAGTTCACCACCACGGAGGAGACCTTGCCGTCGGAGAGCTGCTGGAGGCCCTTCTGCGTGTCGATCTGCTGCGTGCCGGACTGGCTGATGACAGCCCATCCGATCCAGATCCCCACGATCGCGATCAGCACGTAGATGTACGGCCCGCGAAGGATGCGCTTGAAGTCCATGTGATCCGGGCAGAGCGCCCGACACCTTTCTCTGCCGAAGTTGCGTGCTGATCAGCATACGGCTGCGATTCTGTGGCGAGAATGGGTGTCCTCTGCGGGCGAACTCCACCATTCCCCAGACCGAGCCGGGAGACGCACCACGGTGGGCGCCCCACCCGGCTCGGAGCCGTCAGCTCACCGGGTCAACGGGTGAAGTCGAACGAGACCGCGTCGTTCCCGAGCTCGCCGTACTGCTGCACCTTGGCGCTGATGAGCCGGTGGTTCGGGATCTCGACGCTCCAGGCGCCGTCAGCGCCGGCCATCACCGTGTGGGTCCACACGTTCGCGCCCGGGACCGGCTTGCCACCGGGGTTCGAGAGCGCCACCCGCACCTGCGACCACGACGTGGCCGTGCCGGTGAGGCGCGTCGTGCCACCCGGCACGTACGACGTGTCGGAGGTCACCGCGAGCGGGCGGAAGACCGGCTTCTCGCCGTTCTCGTCGGACGCCTGGAGCGCCACGAGGGTCCCGGAGTCGTTCGCCGCGGTCTGCCGCACCCGCACCTGGTGCTGCAGCCCCGCCGCCGCGTACCGCGACTCGAACGACCACTTCCCGTCCGCATCAGCCGTCAGGTTCTCGGAGATGCCCGCCGAGTTGCCGAGGATGTTGATCGCACCGTTCGGCGTCGCCGTCCCCGACAGACGCACCTTCT